>NZ_JBIUCZ010000005.1:0-143044 GCF_047975845.1 Sphingomonas mangrovi
GGGCAATCGCACACCGTTCCGCATACGAGAGCTGTCGGTACCTGGTTCCCATCGCAACACCTCAACCTGGTGTTGCACTTCGTTTGTGAACTCGGGGCATCCAGACGCGCACCGCCTGCGGTTCCGGCCGGAGGCTTCGGTCGATGGACTTCGGCCGGCGCCGCGAACCTCAGACCGCCGTCAGCGCCCGACGCCGGCGGAAGAGCAGCGCCGCCAGGCCGAGCCCCGCGAGCATCAGCGCCCAGGTGCCCGGCTCCGGCACCGGCTTGGGGCTGCCGGGGTCCACCGGCGTCGTCGGGGTGTAGCCGCCGGTGTAGGTGCCGAGGTGGAACTCGCCGTTCTGCTTCAGGCTGCCGAACACCGCCGAGCCCTCGATATAGTTGCCGGTCTTGGCGGCGGCGCCCGGCGCCAGCACCGAGCCGCCCCAGGCGGTGGAGAGATCGAGCGTCTTCGCGTCGGCGAAGTTCCAGATGACGTGCTCGCCGAGGCCCTTGGTGCCGCCGAGGAAATTGTCGTTGAGCACGATGTTCGCGCCGCTGACGTTGACGATCGCAGTATCGGCGCCGTTCAGGTTGAACTGGATCTCGCCGATGCGGTTGAGGTCGTCGCTGGTGAGGGTGAACACCGCGACACCCTTGGCATCCGGCTTGGCGTCGAAGGTCGCGCGGTTGCCCGAAACGCTCACGTTGCTGTTCGACGTGAGCTTGGTCATGCCCTGCGACAGGTCGGTCATGCCGCTCGACAACAGGCTCTTCTGCTGCTGCAGCCCTTCTAGGAAGCCGGCGTTGGCGGCGAGGCCCGCATTCACCGTGTTCTGGTTGACGTTGGTGTTGGCGATCGTGCCGCCGACCTTTACCGTCTGGACCGCGCCGTTGAGGTTGAAGCCGCTGGTGACGTTGCCGCCGACCACCGCGCCCGAGCCGTTGTTGAGGTTCTTGGTCCCGCCGGTGACGTCGCCGACGACCGTAAGGCCGGGGAGGTCATAGGCCGACGGTGCCGGCGTGCGGATCTGGTAGTTCGACGAATTGCCGTCGAGGTTGCCGCCGACGAAGGTGCGCCCCTCCACCTCCGAACTGGAGGTGAGGTCGCCGAGAACGATCAGGTTCCACTCGCGCAACGCGTCCACGCCGACCACGGGCGAGGCGGCGGCGGGAAGGGCGAGGGCGGTGGCCGACAGGGCCGCGGCGATCAGGCGCTTGTTCATGGCGCCGGTCTCTACGAAGTCCGCCGCGGCGCAGCACGGCAAAACTTCGCGCGCCCTGTCCCAAAATGCGCCGGTGGTTCAGCGCCCGTAGCGCGTGCGCAGCAGCCCCCATGCCGCGCGCAGGCCGTATGCCTCGCCGCCCTTGGGACGGCCCGGCTTCGCCGCGGGGCGCCAGGCGAAGGTGTCGAGATGCGCCCAGGCGATCTTCGCGGGGACGAAGCGGCGCAGGAACAAGGCCGCGGTGATCGAGCCGGCAAACGCCCCCTCGGCCGAGTTCACCATGTCGGCGATGCTCGACTTCAGCATGTCGTCATAGGCATCCCACAGCGGCAGCCGCCACAGCGGGTCGTGCTCGGCGGTGCCGCAGGCGAGCAGGTCGGCGGCGAGCGCGTCGTCGTTGGCGAAGGTGGCGGGCAGGTCGGGCCCGAGCGCGACGCGCGCGGCGCCGGTCAGCGTCGCGAAGTCGAGCAGCAGCTCGGGCTCCCCCTCGACCGCGCGGGTGATCGCGTCGCCCAGCACCAGCCGCCCTTCGGCATCGGTGTTGGTGTTCTCGACCGTCAGGCCCTTGCGCGAGCGCAGCACGTCGCCGGGGCGGAAGGCGGCGCCGGAAATCGCGTTTTCGACAGCGGGGATCAGCAGGTGGAGCCGCACCGGCAGGCGCGATTCGATCACCAGCGCGGCGAGCGCGAGCGCATGCGCGGCGCCGCCCATGTCCTTCTTCATCAGCGCCATGCCGCTGCCCGGCTTGATGTTGAGCCCGCCCGAGTCGAAGCACACGCCCTTGCCGACGACGGCGATGCGCGGATGCGCGGGGTTGCCCCATTCCAGCTCGATCAGCCGCGGCTCGCGCCCGGCGGCAGCGGCCCGTCCGACCGCGTGGATCATCGGGTAGCCGCGCTCGAGCTCGGCGCCCCTGGTGACCGTCAGCGTCGCGCCGTGCGCCTTGGCCAGCGTGGCGACCTCCGCCTCCAGTTCGGCCGGCCCGAGGTCGCCCGCGCCGGTATCGACCAGGTCGCGCACCCGCAGCGTCGCGGCGGCCTGGCGGACGAGATCGTCGACCCGCGCCGGATCGCCGGTCAGCAGTACGCGCGGCCCTTCGGCATTGTCTTCCTTGCGGTAGCGCGCGAAGCGGTGCTGCGCGACGATCCAGCCGAACGCCGCCGCGCCGGGCTCGCCCTCCGCGAGGCGATAGCTGCCCGCCGGCAGGACCTCGGCGAGCTTGGCGAGACACCAGGGCGAGAGGCTCGCCGTGTCGGCGACGACCGCGACCACCGACCACTCCTCCGCGGCCTCGCCGGGCAGGATCGCATGGGCGTAGCCGCTCGGCTTGAGCTTCTGCGCGGCGACCGCGGCGCGGTGTCGCGCGGACTGCTTCGCAAGCCAGCCGTCGAACCCCTGCGGGTCGATCAGGTGGAGGGTGCGCGCGGACTGGCCGCGGTCGGGCTGAAGCAGCGAGGCGAGATCGGACATGCGCCCGCTCTACGGAGCCCCGCCCGCGAACGGAAGGGGCGGCCGGCCTCAGCGGGCGACCGGCACCCCGTAGAGATCGTGCTCGTCGGCGTCCTCGATCAGCACGGGGACGATGTCGCCCTGCGCGAGATGGCCGGAGTCGCGCAGGAACACCTCGCCGTCTATGCCGGGTGCGTCGGCCTGCGAGCGGCCGGTAGCGCCACCCTCGGCATCGACGTCGTCGATGATAACCGGGATGGTGCGGCCGACCTTCGCCTGGAGCTTGGCGGCGGAGATCGCCGCGGTCTTCTCCATCAGGCGGGTGTAGCGCTCTTCCTTCACCTCTTCCGGCACCGGATCGGGAAGCGTGTTGGCGGCAGCACCCTCGACCGGCTCGAAGCGGAACGCGCCGACGCGGTCGAGCTGCGCCTCGTCCAGCCAGTCGAGGAGGTACTGGAAGTCCTCCTCGGTCTCGCCGGGAAAGCCGACGACGAAGGACGAGCGGATCGCGATGTCCGGGCAGATCGCCCGCCAGCCGCGCAGCCGCTCGAGCACCTTGGCGTCGTTGGCCGGGCGCTTCATCGTGCGCAGCACCTTGGGGCTGGCATGCTGGAACGGGATGTCGAGGTACGGCACCACCAGCCCCTGCGCCATCAGCGGGATGACCTGCTCGACGTGCGGATAGGGATAGACATAGTGCAGCCGCACCCAGACCGGCTGGTCGTGCGTGCCGAGCTTGCCGAGCTCCCGCGCGAGATCGGTCATGTGCGGACGGACTTCCTCGCCCTTCCACATCCGCGGCTGATCGCGAATGTCGATGCCGTAGGCGGAGGTGTCCTGGCTGATGACCAGCAGCTCGCGCGTGCCGGCGGCGACCAGCTTCTCCGCCTCCCGCAGGATCGCGTCGGGCCGGCGCGACACCAGGTCGCCGCGGATCGACGGGATGATGCAGAAGGAGCAACGGTGATTGCAGCCTTCGGAAATCTTCAGATAGCTGTAGTGGCGCGGCGTGAGCTTGAGCCCCGCCTCCGGCACCAGATCGACGAAGGGCGAGGGGATCGGCGGCGCCGCGTCGTGCACCGCCTCGACCACCGACTCATACTGGTGTGCGCCGGTGATCGCGAGGACGTTGGGGAAGCGCGCGCGGATCGCCGCGGCCTCGTCGCCCATGCAGCCGGTGACGATGACGCGGCCGTTCTCGGCGATGGCCTCGCCGATCGCCTCCAGGCTTTCTTCCTTGGCGGAGTCGAGAAAGCCGCAGGTGTTGACGAGCACGACGTCCGCGCCGGCATAATCCGGCGACAGGCCGTAGCCGTCGCTACGCAGCTTGGTGAGAATCCGTTCGCTGTCGACGAGGTTCTTCGGACAGCCGAGCGAAACCATCCCCACCTTCGGGGCTTCGGGAAGTCTGGTTGCCATGGTCGCCGCGCGACATAGTGCGTTCGCGCCAAAAAGATAGAGGCGGGGCGCGTCGCCGCCGCGCGCGACCGCCGTCAGGTCAGCGTCGGCGCCTTTGTGTCGGCGCGATTGGCGACGACCTCCACGATCATGTCGCCGGCTTCCAGCGACTCCGCCTGCGGGGCTGCGAAGCTGAAGAATCCGCCAGACCGATAGACCCGCACGCCAAGGCCGGTGGTGATCGCCGACAGCGGCTTGCCGACTTCCTGCGGCGCGACCGGCCGTTCCGAAAGCGCCACCGGCCCGCCGATCGACGCGAGGTCGACCAGATAATCAGCCATGTGTGCGCCGCGGCACGAGCCCGCGAGCAGCAGCCCGGCGAAGCTCACCGGATTGATGACGGTGGTGGCGCCCGCGGCGCGCGCCGGCAGTTCGTTGTCGTCCGCCTTCACGATGACGCTGATCGGCACGTCGGGCGCCAGGTGCCGCGCGGTGAGCGTGATGAGGATCGAGGTGTCGTCGCGTCCGGCCGCGACGATCATCGCCTTGGCATTGGCGATGCGGACGTCCTGCAGCACGGTGTCGCGCGTGGCGTCGCCCTGCAGCACGGTGCAGCCCAGCTTCTCCGCGAGTGCGATGTTCGTCTGGTCGCAATCGATCACGACGATGTCGCCGGGTGCCTCGCCGCGCGCGACCAGTTCGGCGACCGCTTCGGAGCCTGTCTTGCCGAAGCCGGCGACGATCACGTGGGCGTCGAGATTGCGTTGAATGCGTGCCATCAGCCATCGGTCCCAAGTGCGTCGAAGCACGAATTGATAGGTGGTGCCGATGAACAGCAGCACCACGAACACGCGGATCGGCGTCACCACCAGCGCGTCGAACATCCGCGCGCGCTCCGACACCGGCGCGATGTCGCCATAGCCGGTCGTGGTGATCGAGATCATCGTGAAATAGATGACGTCGAGGAAACTCACCTCGCCGTCGTAGGTGTCGCGCAGCCCGCTGCGATCGAACCAGTGGACGCTGACCGCCATCCCCAACAGCGCGAGCACCGCCAGCACGCGCCACAGGATCTGAGCCCACACCGGGGTTTGCGATCGGCGGCGCAGCGTCCGACGGGCAAGTTCGCTGGGGTTCATCGGCGGGGAAGCTTCGTGAGTGGGTCGACGGGCGCGCGGCCCTGGCGGATCTCGAAGTGGAGCTGCGGGCGGCTGGCATAGCCGGTGTCGCCCGAGGTCGCGATCTGCTGCCCGCGCTTCACCGACTGGCCGCGCTGGACCAGCAGCTCCTTCGCATGGCCATAGACGCTGGTGTAGCGGTCGCCGTGCTTGAGGATGACGACACCGCCCAGGCCGGGCACGCCGCTGCCGGCATAGGCTACGACGCCGTCGGCGGTGGCGAGCACCGGGGTGCCGACGGGCACGCCGATCTTGATGCCGTCGTTGCGCTCGCCGCTTTCACCCGCACCGAAGCGCTTCACCACCGTCCCGCCGACCGGCCACTGGAACTGGCTGGTAAGGCGGCTGGGTGGCGCGACCGCGGCGGTGGGCGGCAGCACGCGGCTCGGCGAGGGGGTGGCGCGCACCGGCTTGTCCTCGGGCTCGATCGCCGGCTCGCCGCCGGTCAGAATGTCGTCGATGTCGAGGCGGAACGCGGCGGCGCGCTCGGCGACGCTCATGCCGGCAGTCGCGCCGCCGGGGATCAGGATGCGCTGGCCGGTGCGCAGGATGTACGGGTCCTCGAGCCCGTTGGCGGTGACGATCGTCGACCAGGGCACGCCGTACGCGCGCGCGATGGCGATGCCGGTCTGGGCTTCGCGGACGAGGTGATAGCGGCCGCCGGGAATGGTGAGCCGCTGTCCCGGATAGATGGTGAAGGGCGGGGCAAGGCCGTTGCTGCGCGCGATCGCTTCCGATCCGGCACCGGTTTTCGCCGCGATGCTGCGCAGCGTCTCGCCGCGCGCGACGACATGGACGCTCTGGGCCACGGCGCGTGCGTCGGCGGCGACCCGGTTGACCTCCCAGGCCGGTGGCGCGGTCGGCGGGGCGGTGACGCCCTCCGCCTGCGACGCCGATCCGCGCGGTACCTCCGCCGGCGGCCCGGCGATGGTACGCGAGGGCACCTGCTCGGTACGGCCGTGCGGAATACACCCGCCGAGCAGTCCCACCGCAAGCAGCGGTACCGCGTGGCGGTAGCAAGCGCGTCGGCCGTTCATGCGTCTCCCTCTACGATCCGGCGCCCATCGAGCGGCAGTTGGCGTGTCGCGTCAAGCCTCCGGGTGCGGCGTTCAGCGGGCGGGGGCGAGCGTTTCGAGACCGCCGAGGTAGGGGCGAAGCGCCTCCGGCACGCCGACGCTGCCGTCCGCGCGCTGATAATTCTCCAGCACCGCCACCAGCGTGCGGCCGACCGCCAGCCCTGATCCGTTGAGCGTATGGACGAAGCGGGTCGCCTTTTCGCCCTCGGGCCGGAAGCGCGCGTTCATCCGGCGCGCCTGGAAATCGGTGCAGGTTGAGCAGCTGGAAATCTCGCGATAGCGGTCCTGACCGGGCAGCCAGACCTCCAGATCGTAGGTGCGCGCCGCGGAAAAGCCCATGTCGCCGGTGCACAGCTTCATCCGGCGGAATGCCAGGCCGAGCCGGGTGAGGATGTCCTCGGCCGCCGCGGTCATCCGCTCGTGCTCCGCCTCCGACTGATCGGGGGTGGTGATCGATACCATCTCCGCCTTCTCGAACTGGTGCTGGCGGATGAAGCCGCGGGTGTCGCGGCCGGCGGCCCCCGCTTCCGAGCGGAAGCAGGCGGTGAGTGCGGTGAAGCGCAGCGGCAGCTCGGTCTCGGCGAGGATCTTGCCCGCGACGATGTTGGTCAGGCTGACCTCGGCGGTGGGGATCAGCCAGCGGCCGTCGGTGGTGCGGAACAGGTCCTCGGCGAACTTGGGCAGCTGGCCGGTACCGAACGCGGCCTCGTCGCGCACCAGCAGCGGCGGCACGACCTGTTCGAAGCCGTGCGCCTCCGACAGCGTATCGAGCATGAACTGGCCGAGCGCGCGATGCAGCCGGGCGGCGGCGCCGCGCACCAGCGTGAAGCGTGCGCCGGCGAGCGCCGCGCCCGTCTCGAAGTCGAGGCCCAGCGCCGGGCCGATCGCGTCGTGCTCGCGCACCGCGAAGTCGAACGCCGGGCGCGCTCCGCGCTCGTGCACCAGCGCGTTGTCGTCTTCGTCGGCGCCTTCGGGCACGTCGCCGAGCGGCAGGTTGGGGATCGCCGCCAACCGTGCGGTCAGGTCGTCGCCGATCGTGCGCTCCTCGGCTTCCAGCCCGGGGAGGCGTTCCTTGAGCGCCGCCACCTCGGTCATCAGCGCCGCGGCGGTGTCCTCATCGCGCTTCGCCTTGGCCGCGCCGATCGCCTTCGACGCCTCGTTGCGGCGCGCCTGACCCTGCTGCAGCTCGGTCGTCAGCGCGCGGCGGCGCTCGTCGAGCGCGACCAACTCGGCGGCGGCGGGCGGCAGGCCCCGGCGGGCGAGCGCTGCGTCGAAGGCGGCGGGATCGTCGCGGATCAGTCGGATGTCGTGCATGGCCGCGGCTATGGCGACGCCGCCCGCGCCGTGCAAGCCGCAAGGCGGACCGTCGAAACCCGCACGGCGGGCGAAGCGTTGGGGAGGGGACTGGAAAGAGAGGAGACCCTTCCATGCAGATCCCCCACGACGCCTTCGTCCTGGTCGCCGACGGCCGCAAGATGCTGTTCCTGCGCAACGAGGGCGACGCCGAGCATCCCAACCTGCAGGTCGAGGCGAAGGAGATCCACCACAACCCGGCGGACCGCGACCAGAAGACCGACGCCGCCGGCGGCGCGTCGTCGACCCAGTCGGGCGCCAACGCACCGGCAGTGGCGCAGGGCGGCTCGGGCCATGCGCAGGGTGGTGGCGCCCAGTTCGCGCCGTCACGCGGCACCTTCGAGGAAACCGACTTCCACCAGCTGGAGGAAGACCGCTTCGCCGCGGAAACCGCCGACATGCTGCGCACCAAGGCGCTGGGCAACAAGTTCGAGTCGCTGATCGTCGTTGCGCCGCCGCGCACGCTGGGCGAGCTGCGCAAGCACTATCACAAGGAAGTCAGCAACCGCCTCGTCGGCGAGCTCGACAAGGATCTGACCGGCCATCCGGTCGACCAGATCGAGAAGCTGCTGCTCGCGGCCTGATCGCCGCCTGCTGCCGAAATGAAGAGGGCCGCGCGAGAGGATCGCGCGGCCCTTTTTTCGTGCCCGGTCCCGGCGTTCTGCGTCAGGCCGGCTTCTTGGCGAACCGCTTGCGGGCGACCAGCGCTGCCGCCGCGCCGCCGAATAGCAGCATCATCGGTGGCGCAGGCACGGGCTCCGGCGTCCCGGGCGGGTTCGTCGGCGGCCCAGGAGGTCCGGGAGGTCCCGGCGGGCCCGGAGGTCCGGGAGGACCCGGAGGTCCAGGGGGACTCGGGGGTCCAGGAGGTCCCGGTGGTCCGGGAGGTCCCGGAGGTCCGGGAGGCCCCGGGGGGCCGGGAGGTCCCGGCGGGCCTCCGCCCGTGGACGTGCCCGGCTCTTCGTCGCCGCCCGAACTGCTCGACGACGTGGAGGTCGAGGTGCTGGTGGACGTGCTGGTGGATGTGCTGGTCGACGACGAGCTCGATCCGCCGCTTCCCCCGAAGAATCCGCCCCCGCCGAAGAAACCGCCGCCGAAGAATCCACCCCCGCTCGTGCCGCCCACGACGACCGGCGGCTCGTTGCTGGCGACCACGGGCGCCACGACCGGCGACTCGACATAGGCGGGAAGCACCGGCACCGGGGCGGGAGGTTCGTTGGCCACGGTGACCACCGGCGGGCAGACGGCGGCGACCTCGACCGGGCGGCGCAGCAGCTTCTTGGTCGGGCGCGGCTTGCCGGTGCGGACCACTTCCGTCTTGGGAACGTAGCGGCGCGAGATGCCGTAGCTCTGCGGATTCTCCGCGACGTGCACCGCGCCGCCGCCGACGAAGGCGCCGCCGACCGCGCATGCGCAGAGTTTCGCCAAGGCCATACGAACCGACATAGTGCCACTCTTCATCTTTGGGCGGGAAGTCGCGGTCACCGTTGCGACGGCGGCCGGACGGAGGAACGCACCGGGTCGGCGAACCAAGCGGATGCGCGACCATTAACGTCTCTATAACCTTAAAGTCGCATAACGGCACCGCTTTCTCTCAGGCTGCCGCCAGCGATGTTTCGTTATGGCACGCCCGCCCTGCCGCCGCCCAGCGGGTCGCCGAGAAAGCGCATCCGAAATGATCGCGAAGCAACGGCCATATTATCCCAGCGAACTGCAGGGATAATCTCCAGTCATTCCGTAATCTTGAGGCGCTTGTCGTGCCCAGTCCTTGTCAGTATAGGCGCGCCAGGTACAGGCGGTCCCCGCCAGTTCGTTCGGGTGGGAGACCGGGGTGGAGAGTGGGGATGGCAAGTGTTTTCGATTTGACGGCGAACGTTGATACACCGCCCGTCGCGGCGAACGACGAACTCGCCGACGGCTACCGGCCAAGCGCGGACGAGCCGTTCATGAACCTGCGGCAGCAGGCCTATTTTCGACACAAGCTGCTCGCGTGGAAGGACGCGATCCATCGCGAGGCGCAGGGCACGCTGTCGCAATTGCAGGTCGACTCGCTGCGCGAGGCCGACCTCACCGACCGCGCCGCCAGCGAGACCGACTGGTCGATCGAGCTGCGCACCCGCGACCGCCAGCGCAAGCTGATCGCCAAGATCGACGCGGCGCTGCGGCGGATCGAGGATGGCGAATACGGCTATTGCGAAGTGACCGGGGAGCCGATTTCGCTCGGCCGGCTCGAAGCGCGGCCGATCGCCACCATGACGGTCGAGGCGCAGGAAAAGCACGAGCGGAACGAAAAAATCTCGCGCGAGGAATAGCTCGGCCTTGTCTCCGCAGCGGACGTTTCGGTACCAGTTGCTGGAGGCTTCTGCACGAAGCGACGCTGCGGAGTAGATGGGATTAGCGAGAACGATTCCTCCGAAGACCAACCGGTCGCCTACAAGCGCGCGCAGGAGCGCGACAGCCTGCTGCTGACGGCCACGCTGCGGCGCGTCGGCCGCGGCGATCCGGTGCCGGTGCGGGTGCGCAACCTGTCCGCCGGCGGGCTGATGGCCGAACACGGCCCGGTGTTGCCGGTCGGTGCCGAGGTCGAGGTCGAACTACGCGGCATCGGGCTGGTTCGCGGCACCGTCGCTTGGTCGACCGAGGGGCGGGTCGGCATCGCCTTCGTGGAAGAGATCGATCCGAAGGCGGCGCGCAAACCGGTCGCGGTTCGGCCGACGGAGACGAAGCCGCTCAAGCGGCCGCTGTAGGTCGGGGACGAGGCTTGCGGGTGGGGGGCTGTTGCGTACTCCTCAGGGAGATCCCAGCTTGCGCTGGGATGACGGTGCCTGAGGCGACCGTACGCTTCTAGTGAATTTGGCCTTTTTTTGCGTCACCCCAGCGAACGCTGGGGTCTCCTGCGGTTGGGCGGGACGTAGCTTCCACGCGGTTCCTCGACCCTCCACCACGCACACTTTGCCTAAAACGACCGGGGCACGGATCGTGCGATCCGCGCCCCGCAGCGATCACTCGGCCGTGATCTCCTGCTTGATCTGCAGCTTGCGCTTCTTCAGCGTCGCCAGCACTTCCTGATCGGGTGCCGGTCGCCGCGCTTCCGCCAGAATCTGGCTGTCCAGCGCTGCATGCTTGGCCTCGAGAGCGGCAAGATGGGCAGTCTGCATGAAGGCAATCCTCTGCTGTTCGGGGGTTGGGGGATGCCTGTTAGAACACGCGATGCGCCGCTTGTCTCCGCCTTGCGCCGGCGCTTTCGGCGCGCCGTGCGGAAAGTGCAGACGGAGCGTTGCGCCGCGCCGCAGCAACGGCGATGGTCTTGGGCATGCAGGACCTAGAGATCACCGCCCAGATCGAGCATCTTCGGGTGGAACATCGCGACCTCGACGACGCCATCGCCGCGCTCCAGCTTCAAGGGGTGGTCAACCAGCTCCAGATCGCCCGGCTCAAGCGGCGCAAGCTGCGGCTGCGCGACGAGATCGCACAGCTGGAGGACCAGTTGATCCCGGACATCATCGCCTGACGGCGACCCGTCCCGGATCGGGATGACGCCGCGCGCTGAGCGATAGGCGCAGCCCGGCGGCTGTGGCATCCGATCGCGTATGGATCGCTCTGCCCTTCCGCCGGCGTTGCAGGACCGGCTGCTCGGACCGCTTCACGTCGAGGCGCTGCTGCTCGCGGACGAGGCACGCGCCTATTTCGACGCGGCCGGCAGGCACGAGCGCGGTCGGCTGGAGCCGGTCGCGCGAGTCGCCTTCTCCTGCGAGTCGCTCAAGCTCACGACCCGGCTGATGCACGTCCTGGGCTGGCTGCTCGGCCAGCGTGCCGGGGACGCGGGCGAGATGGGCGCGCGAAGCAGCGCCGCACGGCCGCTGGCAGAGGCGCCGGCAAGCTCGGACGACGTGCTCGCGATGCTGCCGGAGACGGCACGCAGCCTCATCGAGGCGAGTATCGACCTGCACCGCCGGGTCGCGCGCCTGGTCCCGGCTCCGGAGGCGGCGATCGCCAGCCCCGCGCGTTCGATGCTGGCGCGGCTTTCCGCCGCCTTCTGACCGCCGCCGTCCAACCGCTGGCGGTCAGATCAGCCCGGCGACTTGGCCCAGCAGCACGCAGTTGAGGACGATCACCGCAGCGCAGATAGTCCAGGCCGCGATCTTCATCACCGGCCCATTGACGAAACGCCCCATGCGCTGGCGGTCGCTGGTGATCTGCACCAGCGGGAACACCGCGAACGGCAGCTGAAGGCTGAGCACCACCTGGCTCGCCAGCAGCAACTGGGCGGTGCCGCTCTCGCCGTACCAGACGGCCGCGATCGCCGCGGGGACGATCGCGATCAGCCGGGTGATCAGCCGCCGCATCCACACCGGCATCTTGAGGTCGAGGAAGCCCTCCATCACGATCTGCCCGGCGAGCGTGCCGGTCAGCGTCGAGTTCTGGCCGGAGGCGAGCAGCGCCACGCCGAACAGCACGCTGGCGATGCCGGCGCCCAGCATCGGCGCGAGCAGCGCGTGGGCGTCCTGGATCTCGGCGACGTCGGTACGCCCGGCGGTGTGGAAGGTCGCCGCCGCCAGCACCAGGATCGCGCCGTTGATGAACAGCGCCAGCATCAGCGCGACCGAGCTGTCGATGGTGGCGAGCTTGACCGCTTCGCGCCGCCCTTCCGGCGATCGGTCGAAGCGGCGGGTCTGGACGATCGAGGAGTGGAGATAGAGATTGTGCGGCATCACCGTGGCGCCGAGGATGCCGATCGCGATGTAGAGCATCGCCGGATTGGTCACGATCTCGGTGCTCGGCACCAGGCCGGCGGCGATCCCGGCCAGGCTCGGCTGCGCCAGGAAGAGCTCGCCCGCGAAGCAGCCGGCGATGATCAGCAACAGCGCGACGATGAACGCCTCCAGCTTGCGGAAGCCATATTGCTGGAGCAGCAGGATCAGCATCACGTCGAACGCGGTGAGCGCCACGCCCCAGGGGAGCGGGATGCCGAACAGCAGCTGGAGCGCGATCGCGGTGCCGATCACCTCGGCCAAGTCGCAGGCGATGATCGCCAGTTCGCACAACGCCCACAGCACCCAGCGCGCCGCCGGCGAATAGCGTTCGCGGCACGCCTGGGCGAGGTCGAGCTCGGCGACGATGCCGAGCTTGGCCGAGAGCGCCTGCAGCACCATCGCCATGATGTTCGAAAGGAGGATGACCGACAGCAGCGTATAGCCGAACGCCGATCCGCCGGCGAGGTCGGTGGCCCAGTTGCCCGGGTCCATATAGCCGACCGCGACGAGATAGCCGGGTCCGGCGAAGGCGCCGAGCTTGCGCCAGAACCCGCCCGCGCCGGACGGCACCGCGACGGTGCGATGGGCGTCGGGAAGGCTGGGGGAGCGGGGGAGGCTACCGCCCTCGGCGAGCGGTGGGGAACTCGCCGAGGGTGGAGTCATGCCGGCTTCTTTCTTCGATGCTCCCGCCACCGGCGGGACGCGGTCAGTTGGCGCCGCTCGTCTTCAGGAAGCCGTTGACGCCCTGCGGGAAGAACCCGCCGCTCGTCTTCGATTCCCGGTTCAGATAGACGATGTTGAGCACCTGCTGCGGCGTACGCCCATAGGCGAGACCGGTGCCGTCGGACGGGACGATGTTCGACGCGCCGTTCTGGATCTTCACGCCCTGGTCGGCATCGCCGGCGCCGTCGAGCCCGTCGCGTGCGTCCGAGATCGTCTCGGTCGCCTCGATGAGCGCGGCGGCGTCGACGCCCTTACGATAGAGCACGGTGCGGATGAGGCCGGCGTGATAGGCTTCCGATGCCTGGATGCCGGCGGTGCCGTCGATATAGGCGGTGGTGCTCAGGAACCCGATCGCACCGCGGTACGCCGTCACGCCGACATCCTCGAACAGGAAGGCGGCGAGGAGGAAGTTCTCGTCGCTGGCATAGGGGTCGAAGGTCTCGCCCTGCTTGATGAGCTTGGCCGCGACCGCTGCGGCGGAGAAGGCGCCGGTAGCCGCGGTGCTCAGGTCGATCGCCGGCTGCGCGATCGCGGTCGTGCCGATCGTGCGGCGGAGGAAGGCGACGTGCGCCTGCTCGTCCGCGGCGATCTCGCGTGCGTAGCGTGCGACCAGCGGGTCGGTGAACGCCACCTGGCGCGCGCCGGTCGCCTCGCCGGCGGTGCCGGCGCCGCCGAGCATGCTGGCGGGAAGCCCGGTGCCGTTGGCGGCATAGGCGTAGAACTGCGCCTCGAGATATTCGAGGTTCAGCGCGAAGTTGAGCACGTCGGCTTCGGTAGCGGTCGGCGTAGGAGTCGGCGTGCTGGTGGCCGAACCCGTCGGGCTCGGGGTCGGCGTGGCGGTGGGCGACACCGTGCCGCCGTCGTCGTCGTCGTTGCCGCCGCATGCCGATAGCACGGCGGCGCCCGCGGCGGCGATGCCGAAGCCGCCGGCGTAGCGGAAGAATTCGCGGCGCTCGGCGCGACGCTTGTCGCCGGCTTCGAGCACCTGCTGGAGGGTATCCTGCTGATCCATGATAAGGCTTCCTGGCTGTCGGTGCGTCAGTTGGCGTCGCTGGTCTTCACGGCGCCGTTCACCCCGCTGGGGAAGAAGCCGCCCTTGTCCGCCGCCGCGGCGCTCAGGTAGAGGACGTTGAGCACCTGCTTGAGCGTCCGGCCGAACACCAGCCCGTCCTCGTTGGCGGGCACGATGTTGCTGGCTTCGCCGCGGTTGGCGAGGCCCTGGTCGAGGTCGCTGCCGCCGTCGTAGCCGTCGCGTGCGTTGGATAGGCCCTCGGTATTGGCGATCAGGGCCGCGTTGGCGGCACCCTTGATGGACAGCGTCGTGCGGACCATCGCCGCATGATAGCCCTCGACCGACATCAGCCCGCTCGCCACCGTCAGCAGGGCCGAGCTCTTGATCGCCGAGGCCGCGCCGCGATAGGCGCTGACGCCCAGATCCTCGAACAGGAACGCTGCGAGCAGGAAGTTCTCGTCGTTGGCGTAGGGGTTGAAGCTTTCGCCGGTGCCGATGATCCCGGCGGCACGCGCCACCGTCGAAAAGGCGCTCGTCGCGCTGACGCTCAGGTCGATCGCCGGCTGCGCCACCGCGGCCGAGCCGAGCGCGCTTCGGAGGAAATCGACGTGGGCGCGGTGGTCCTGCGCGATCTCCAGCGCCATCTGGCCGACCACCGGATCGGTGAAGCTGACCTTGCTGCCGCCGGTCACCTTGCCCTGCGTGCCGGTGCCGGTGAGCTGCGTGTCGGCAAGGCCACTGCCGGACGTCGCGAACGCATAGAACTGCGCCTGCAGATACTCGAGGTTGAGCAACAGGTTCAGGATGTCGGCGTCGCTGATGCCGCTGGTCGCCGAGGTGGTGGGCGTCGGGGTCGGGGTGGGCGTCGGCGTGGACGAATTGTCGTCGTCGTCATCGCCGCCGCACGCGCCGACCAGAGCGGCACCGGCCGCCGCGACGGTGAAGCCGCCCGCGTAGCGCATGAAGTCGCGCCGGTCGGCCCGGCGCACCTCGCGTGCCTCCAGAACCTCGTCCAGCCCCGTGTCGTCGCTCATCAACGCCTCCCAATGAACACGCCGATCCGCCGTCGGCGATCGGCGGTACGATCCGTCGCGGCCTCTGGAGGAGAGCGCCGGCCCGTATCCGAACCGCTGCTGTTACCGGCGAAACCGCCGATTACCAACTGTCTTTCGGTGAAGCGCGCGCAGGGTGCGCGCGATCAGGGCTCCTCGACCGGATCGAGCGCCCGCAGCGCGGCCGGGTCCTGCGCATACCGGCGGCGGAGCTTGGCTTCGTCGGCGTCGATCGTCTCGCAGCGAAGACGGGTGAGCGCGGCCAAGATCTGGGCGTTGCGCGCCTGGTCGTACGGTTCCTCGCCGCTCCAATGGTCGCACATTGCGCGGCGGTCGACGAAGCGCCGGACGTCGCGCGGCACGGCCTGGGCCGGAACGGCCGCGGGGGCGGCGAGCAACACGGCAAGCAGGATCATCGATGCGCTCCTCGGCGACGGGCGGGTGCCATCGTCTAGCATCGTCGCGCCGGCGTGCGCGAGAGGGATGCGACCGCTTCGCCCGGCGACGGCAAGCCACCGGCCGAAGCGGTCCGCCGGGGTTCAGGGCGCGACGAAGCTGATCGTCGTGATCCGGTGCAGCACCGCGACCGGGCCGGCCGGGGTGGTGTGCGCGCCTTCGTCCTTGAGCGCGGCGGTCATCAGGTAGCGCCCCTTGGCCGCGACGGGTGCGGCGACCTCGCCATCGGCATCGGTGGTGAGCTTCTGCGTCGCCTTGTCCGGCGCGATGAACGTCACCTCGGTGGCGGCGACCGGCTTGCCGTCGCGGACCAGGCGGAAGCGGTCGCTCCCTGCGGTGGTCGGCACGAACTCGAACGGCAGCGCCGCCTTGGCCTCGCTGCGCCCGGCGCGGGCGTAGTAGACCACCGCTTCCTTCTTGCCGGCCGCGCCCCAGGGAGCGAACACCGAATCGTCCCAGGCGCGCACGTCGCCGGCGGGCACCTTGGCCTGCAGGAAGCCGACCTTGCGCTCCAGCCGCGCCGCGGGGGCGGACAGGAGCTTGGGCGCCTTGAGCTTGGCGAACTCGGGATCGCCGCCTTCCGGCATCGCCTCGGCCGGCTCGCCGAGGTAGATGCGCGCCGGGCCGGTGCCGTCGCGCTCGATCCACACTTCATGCGCCTGGGCGGTGGTCGACAGACCCGCCAGCAGCGCGGCGAACAGCATCTTTTTCATGGAATGCCCTTTCGTGGAACGGGAGGAAGGAATGCGCCTCACGGGTAGGTGAGCCGGATGGTCGCGAACACGGTGCGCGGGCTGCCGTAGTAGTTGCCGCGGCCGGTGGACGAGATGCGCGCGTAGTAGTTCTTGTCGAGCACGTTGTTGACGTTGACCGAGAAGGACAGCCGATCGTCGACCTTGTAGCCGGCGCGCAGGTCCACCACCGCATAGTCGCCCTGCCGGACGATCGTGGAGCGCGTGACGACGTTGCCGGTGGGGCCGAGGATCGCGGGATTGCCGCCATAGGTCTCGGCGAACCACGTCACCGCGCCGCCGATGCTGGCGCCGGCCAGCGGCCCGTCGACCGGCGCATAGTTGGTGAACAGCTTCAC
The DNA here is from genome assembly GCF_047975845.1 of Sphingomonas mangrovi. Lineage (NCBI taxonomy): Bacteria > Pseudomonadati > Pseudomonadota > Alphaproteobacteria > Sphingomonadales > Sphingomonadaceae > Sphingomonas > Sphingomonas mangrovi. The sequence goes on from NZ_JBIUCZ010000005.1 coordinate 16,743, forward strand.
CATATGCTCCGGGATGATCGGGGTCAGCGGGATGCCGTTGAACTGCGGCTGCGCGTCCTCCAGGTACTTGGTCTTGGTGAAGCTGTAGCCGCCGTTGACGCGCCAGCCCGGCAGGATCTCGCCGCTCACCTCCGCCTCGATGCCGCGTGCGCGGACGCGGCCGGCTTGGACGAACAGCGTCGTGTCGTCGGGATCGTTGATGATCCGGTTCTTCTGGACGATCTGATATCCCGCCAGCGAGAGCAGCAGCTTGTCGCCGAACAGCGCCAGCTTCGTGCCCGCTTCGTACTGGTCGCCGATCAGCGGCTCGGTCCGCTCGCCATCGGCGCGCGTACGGCCGCCGGGGCCGACCTGCGGGGTGAAGCTGTCGGCATAGCTGGCATAGACGTTCAAATTGTCCGTCACGTCCCACAAAGCTGCGGCATAGGGGGTGAAGCGACCATCGACGCCGTAGCCGCCGACCGGGCCGAGGGTGGGGCGCGTGACCTGTGTGTTCGTGTCCCAGAAGGTCAGGCGACCGCCACCGACCAGCGTCAGCCCCGCGACCGGGCTGATGCGGGTCTGGCCGTACAGGCCGTACTGCTCGACCTGCGTCAGCGATCCGCCATAGGATTGCAGCACGCAGTTGACCGGCGCGGGGACGATTGGGGTGCTGGTGTTCGGGCAGGTCGCATTGGTGCCCTGCACCGGATAATAGGGCAGGGGGCCGTAGGGATTGAGCGGCGGCTCCAGCGGCGACACCGGGTTGAAGACATCGATCTTCGCGTAGTTGGAAAGGCGCGTATAGTCGCTGGTATAGTCCTGCGCCTGGTAGTCGATGCCCAGGATCAGCGTCTGGTCGCGGCCAAACAGCGGAAAGCTGCCGATGCCGTTAAAGTCGAACGCGCGCGTCTTCTGCCGGTTGTCGCCGCGGAAGGCGATGTGGCTGGTGACACCGTTGTTCGCCGGGGTCGCGCCGACCGGAGCGGTCGTCACCGCCTGGCTGCCGATGTAGCTGTACACGTCGAAGCGGTCGACGTTGGCGAACGATCCGGTGGCGCGCAGCGTCCAGCGGTCGCTCACCCGGTGGGCGAGTTCGACGAAGGCGGAGGTGCTCTCCGCGTCGAAGCGGTTCCAGTCGGCGCCGAGATAGGTCGAGCGGCGGACGTCGAGCAGCCGGCCCTCGCTGCCGTCCGCCCCGCCCGCGTAGCCGGGCAGGCCGGACTGGATCGCCGGCTTGAACCGATCATAGTAGATGCCGGCGGTCAGCGTGGTGCGGCCCCCGATCTCCAGTTCGCCGACCGCGAACCCGCCCCAGCGCTTGCGATGCGCCACGTCGAAGAACTGGTCCTGGTCCTGCAGCATCGCGCCGACGCGGATGCCGGCCCGGTCGCCGACGCGCGCGGAGGTATCGGCTTCGAGACGCAGGTTGTCGTAGCTGCCGTAGCCGGCGGAGGCGGAGATGCGGTTCTCGTCCAGCGGCCGCTTGCGCACCAGGTTGATGCTGCCGGCGGGATTGCCCGATCCGCTGAACAGGCCGGCGGGGCCGCGCAGCACCTCCAGCCGATCGTAGAAGAACAGGTCCGGGACCACGCCCGGGAAGCCGAACGCCAGCGTCGGCACGCCGTCGACCAGATAGTTGTTGATCGCGAAGCCGCGCGACAGGAACGACGGGTCCTCGCTGCCGACGCCGGTCACGGTGATGCCGTTGGTGGCGGTCAGCGCGTCCTCGAGCGTGAACAGGTTCTGCGCCTTGATCTGCTCGCTGTCGACCACGGTGATGGTGTTCGGAACGTCCTTCAGCGGGGTGATCGTCTTGCCGACCGCCTGGCCATAGCTCTTGCCGACGACGATGATCTCCTCGGCACCGGCGCCGGTCTCGGTCGCGACCTGGCCCGGTGCGTCGTCCTCGGTCGACGCGGCCTGGGCGGCTCCGGCGCAGAGGCAGGCCAAGGCAACACTCGACAGCAAGCAATTCGGCAGACGCACGCGATTTCCCCCTTTTTTGTGCGATGATGAGGGGGCGCCTAGCGCGGGATCGTCTGCGAGTCACTCTCAATATCACGACGCCCCGCAATTGATTGCGGTTGTGTTGCAGCCGCGCCGCCGATCTGCTCGGCCGCGACCACCAGCCGCAAGGGGCCGCGCTCGGTCGCGCCAAAGGGATAACAGGTCGTGAGCAGCAGCAGCGGCCGGGTAGGATCGCGCGGATAGGCGAAGCGGTCGTGCCGGACGACCGCGAAGCTCCGGATGCGATATCGCTGCGTGGCACCCGCCACCGGCTGTACCGTCACGACATCGCCGATCTTCGCATCGGCAAGGAAGGCGAAATGGGTGTCGCGATGTGCGGCCAGGATGGTGACGCGACCCTGCGCCTGCGGGGCGGGGAGTGCGGTCGGGCCGAACGCCATCGCCTGGCCCGATCCCCCCGACAGGATCACCTGCCGCACGCCCAGCCGCGGCAGCGCGATGCGGGCGACCGGCGCGGTATCCGCCCACGGCCAGGGCTTGACCGACCGTCCGTCGGCAAGGCTCCGCGTGAACGCGCGGTCGAGCAGGATCTGGGCGGCCCAGGCCTTGGCCGGAATCGTCGCGCTGCGGCCGAGCAGCACCAGTCCGAAAGCGCACAGCGCGAGCAGCGCCAGTTGGAGGACGCGCCCGCAGGCGCGCCCTCCCGTAATGGCAGGAAGCGTGGCGGCGGTCATGCCCGCGCGCTCCGCCGCTGCCAGGCGAGGCCGGCAAGCCCGATCAGCAGCAGCCACAGCCCCTGCAGCATCCCCGCGGCATAGCCGGTTGCGGTCTGCGGCAGCTCCAGCGCCTCGGGCTGGTCCGCCGCCTGACCCTCGGCCGCCGGTGCCGACGGTGCGAGCGCCCCACCGAACAGCGTGTCGAAGTCCCAGCCGGCCGGCAGCAGCAGCGGCAGCTCCTCGCGGGTCAGCCGCGCTCCCTCGGGACGGCTCGGCGTCTCGTCGACCGCGACCAGGCTCGTCTGGCTGGTGACGATGCTGTAGGCGAGGCCGAGCTCGGCCACCGCGGCGTCGGCTGCGGAGTCCTCCATCTCGTTCGCCCAGCGTGCCGCCTCGATCTCGGCGATCCGGCGGTTGGCCCACAGCTTGGCGACCGCGGCGCTGTCGACCGCCTGATCGAGCGCCACCGTTTGCGACCAGGGGCGGTCGCCGATCGTACCCGTGACGGTGAGCGTCCCCGACACCGCCTTGCCGCGGCCCAGCAGCACCAGCGGCTCGCCGGCATAGAGGTCGGGCAGGCGGCGCGGCGTCAGGTCGAGCGGCGCGCCGTCGATGCGGACCTGCAGGTCGCGCACCACCGGTGCCTTCAGCCGGTCGAGCAGCGCGGTCATCTTGGCGGCGACCTCCTCACCGCTGCCGACGTTGGTGTAGGTGCCGCGCCCGGCCTCGGCCATGCGGCGCATCAGGAAGTTGTTCGGCGCCGAGCCGATGCCGACCATGAACACCCGGCTGCGCCCGGCTTTCGCCGCGATCGCCGCCATCATCTCGCGCTCGTTGGACAGGTCGCCGTCGGTGAGGAAGACGATCTGGCGCACGCTGCGGCGATCGGCCGGCGTGGCATCGACCAGCGCCGCCTGAAGCGCGGGCAGCATTTCGGTGCCGCCGTTCGCCTCCAGCCCTTGGGTGAAGCGACGGGCGAGCGCGACCTGGTCGGCGGTGGCGGGAACGCTGCGCTCGAACAGCTGGGTCATCGTGTCGTCGAAGCGGATGACGTTGAACCGGTCCTGCGGGCGCAGCGTGCCGAGCGCGTAGAGCAGGCTGTTCTTGGCCGCCGCCATCGACTCGCCGCCCATCGACCCGCTGTTGTCGATCACGAACACCATCTCGCGCGGCACCACCGTGCCGGGATTGGCTGCGGGCGGGACGATCGACGCCATCAGGTAGGAGTCGCCGTCGGCGACCTCACGGAACAGCCCGACCGTCGGGTCCGCACTCGCCGAGCGCCAGCGCAGCTCGAAATCGCGGTCCGCCGGCACCGTGGCGTCGGCAAGCGTGACGGTGCGCGCCTCCGCGCCGTCCTGCGTCACCGCGACGCGATGATAGGGGCTGACGAGGTTGGCGGGAACGAAGCCCGGCGCGAGCCGGACGGTGATCGAGACCGGATTGAGGTCCTTGCCGAGCGAGGGATGCGCAAGCGGGGCGGTGACCGCATCGGCATCGGCGGTCTTCGCGGCATCGCTCAGCGTGTGCGGCGGGACGTAGCGCGGCCCGACGACCAGCGGCAGCCGCAGCGCGAACTCGCCGCCCAGCTGGCGGACGGGCGCCTGATATTCGATCGCGACCAGCACCGTCTCGCCGGGACCGACGTTGGCGACGCTGTTGCGGAACAGGTTGGGGCGCTCGGATTCCACCAGCCCGGCCTTCTTGCCCTCCTCTTTCGCCTTTTCGTAGATCGCGCGGGCTTCCTCGCGCCGCTTGATCCGGCCGATGATGACGCGCTGGCCGACCACCATCTTGAGGCTGTCGACCGCGCCGTCGTCGGGCAGCGGGTAGAGGTAGGTCGCTTCCATCCACCGGTCGCTGGTGTTGCGGAACGCCTGGGTGATGCGGACGCGTGCGATCTGGCCGCTGACGGTCACGTCCATGTCGGTGCCGAGCCGTACCGCGGGCACCGCCTCGGCAACGCCCTTGCCCGCCAGCATCAGCGTGCCGCTGCCGACCGCATCCGGATCGGCCTCGGCTTCGGAGGCGGCCAGCCGCCCGGCGAGGAACAGCGCGGCGGCGAGGCCGAGCAGCAGGAGAAGCGCCAGCGACACCCGTCGCCGCGCGTGGGAAGAGAGAAGAACCGCGGACATGGCATGGCTCCATCATCGAGGGAGCCTTTCCCCTATGCAGCGCGGGTGCCGCACAGCCACGGGCAATCGGCGGCAGTTTCGGCCGCGGCAGGCGCGTGCGTGCCGAAGCCGGCGGCGCGCTTGACGGCGCGTGCGGATTTGTGCGGAAATGTCCGGCAAGGGGAATGCGATCATGTCGGAACTGCCGGAGGGAGAGGCGCTGCGGACCGCCGACCGGCTGCGCGAAGAGCTCGCGCGGCGCCGCATCTCCCGCCAGGCGGTCGCCGACATGGCGCGGATCAGCCTGTCGACGCTGGAAAAGGCGCTTGCCGGCAGCCGCCCGTTTACGCTGGCGACGATCGTAAGGCTGGAGGAAGCGCTCGGCACCGCGCTGCGCGGCGAGGCGGCGGCCGCGACGCCGCGCGACCAGGCGCCCGACGCGATGGGCGCGTACAGCCGCGCCGCGGTACGCTGGATCGAGCAGGACTATGTTACGTTGCGGCCCAGCTTCGCCACGCCGGGCGCGATCGTCGCCTATCGCACGCGGATCTGCTGGGACGATGCCGCCGGCCACCTACGCTTCGCCGAGAGCGACCGGGCGGACGGCGCCTTCGCCCAAGCCGGCCATGTGTCGATGCCCAACCTGTCGGGGCACACCTATCTGGTCACCAACGAGGCCGGGCAGCACCGGCTCGTCATCCTCGGCCGGCCGACGCGGGAAGGGCGGATGTTCGGCCTGCTGAGCACGCTTCAGGCAGGGCCGGGGTCGCAGCTGGTGCCGGTGGCGAGCCCGATCGCGTTCGTGCCGCAACCACAGCTGGACATCGCCCTAGGCGTTGTCGCTCCGAACAGTCCGGAATTCGACATGTGCGAGGCGATGCTCGACACCGCGACCGCCGACGATTTCTGCCGCTGGCGGGGCGGCGCGACCGGGTGAGAAGGCCTCACGCGTCACCGCAGCGAGGGCTGGGGTGTCCCGCGTGCGGCACGAGATGCCAGCGTTCGCTGGCCTGACGGTTGAGCAAAGATAGGCTCTCAGCCCTCGGGCCTATAGACACGCAGGCGCGGTCAGGATCGGTAGGCCCGTGGCGAAGGTCGCGGCGAGACCGACCAGCCCCAGCGCGGCGGTGGCGCGATCCAGCACGGTCGCACGAGGCCTTCGCAATCGCCAGGCGAGGAGTGCGGCAGCGACCAGCGACACGAACCAGGCACCGGCGAGCGCCCCGTGCTGAACGCTCACGCCGGCGACGATCCGGCGATCCCAGCCGACGGCACAGCCGATACCGTGGAGGCCGTAGAGGAGCGCGAAGGCGGCGGCCCACAGGGTGAGGCCGGCCAGCAGGCGGATCAGGAGCCTCATCGCAGCCACGCCGGGATCGCGACCACGGCGATCGCGACGATCGAGACGGCAGCGGCATGGTCGCTCCACAGCCCGGCGATCCGCGCCTCCATGCTGCGTGCCGCGGACAGGTAGCCGGCCGTAGCGCGCCGCTGCACGAACGCCGTCATCAGCGCGGCGAGCAGCACGTGGAAGAGTGCGTAGCAGACCACCACCGCGCCCGTCGCGGCATAGGCGTGCGAGGTCGGGGCGGGCCAGCGCAGCGCAAGGAACAGGATCAGCCCGATTGCGATCGCCAGCTGTCCGGCCAGGCCGGCGACCAGCCAGCGCCGTGGATCGGCGGCGGCCGCGAGGGCGGCGAGCGAACGGCGGTGCGCGAGCAGCGCCGCAGCGACGCCGATCGCCACGATCAGCGGCTCGCCCAGGCTGGGCTCGGCCCAGCGCGTCGGCGGCCAGGCCGGCGCCACCGTCCAGAGGAAGGCGTAGCCGAACAGCAGCGACACGAACAGCGTCGCGCTGGCGCCGAGCGCGAACAGACTGCCCCACCAGCCGGTGGTGCCGCTCGCCTCGCGGCTGGTCGGCAGGTCGCGGTCCGGCCCTGCCGGCAGCAGGCCGATGTCGTGCCGCGCGCCGTTGTTCCATGCCCAGCGCCAGCCGAGCGTCGCCACGCCGACGAGCGCGAGCGGCGCCAGCGCGTAGAGGCCCGCCAGCATCGCGAGGAAGAAGCCGCCGAGCATCGCTGCGACCGCGATCGGGTGCCAGCTGTTGCCCGGCAGGATCGCGATATGATCGGGCGCCCCGGTCACCATGTTGATGGCGAGCGTTTCGCGCCAGCCGTTGCGCGGCTCCGCCAGCCAGCCCTCGCCGCGCGCCAGCGCGACCGGAAGGTCGGGACGATCGTCGAGCGGATCGCGTTCTGCGACGGTGGGAAGGCTCGCGAAGTTGTAGGCGGGCGCCGGTGTCGGCATCGCCCATTCGAGCGTGCCGGCTTCCCACGGGTTCCGGCCGCTGCGCCGCCCCAGCCACAGCTGCAGGGCGAGATCGATCCCGAACAGCGCGAAGCCGAATGCGAGGACGAAGCTGCCGACCGACGACAGCAGGTTCAGCCCCGTCCAGCCCGCATCGGCCGGATAGGTGTCGACGCGCCGCGGCATGCCGAGCAGGCCGGTGAGGTGCATCAGCAGGAAGGTGGCGTGAAAGCCGACGAAGATCAGCCAGAAAGCGGCGTGGCCCAGCCGGCTGCTGCCGCGCCGTCCGGTGACGTGCGGCAGCCAGTAATAGCCCGCCGCGAGCATCGGGAAGACGAAGCCGCCGACCAGGACGTAGTGGAGGTGGGCGGTGACGAAGGCGGTGTCGTGCGCCTGCGCGTCGAACGGCACGATCGCCAGCATCACGCCGGTGAGGCCGCCGAGCACGAACACGACGAAGAAGCCGAGGAGATAGAGCATCGGCAGGCGCAGCTGCGGCCGGCCGCCCCACAGCGTTCCGATCCAGGCGAAGATCTGTACCGCCGTCGGGATCGCCACCAGCGTCGAGGCGGCGGAGAAAAACCCCAGCGCCATGTGCGGGATGCCGGTGGTGAACATGTGGTGCACCCACAGCCCGAAGCTGAGGAAGGCGAGCGCCATCACCGCCGCGACGATCGCGCCGTATCCGAGGATGCGGGTGCGCGCCATCACCGGCAGGATCGTCGACACCGCGCCCGCCGCCGGCAGGAAGATGATGTACACCTCCGGATGGCCGAACAGCCAGAACAGGTGCTGCCACAACAGCGGCGAGCCGCCGAGTTCGGGCGTGAAGAAGGGCCAGCCGAACGCGCGCTCGATCTCCAGCAGGATCGAGCCGAGGATCAGCGGCGGGAAGCCGACGATCATCATTCCCGCGGTCGCCAGCATGTACCAGGCGAACAGCGGCATCCGGTCGAGCCGCATGCCCGCCGCGCGCAGCCGCAGGATCGACACCGCGAACTCGATCGCCGCGCACATCGCCGAGATCTCGACGAAGGTGATGCCGAGCAGCCAGACGTCCGAATGGATACCCGGCGTCCACTGCTTGCCCGACAGCGGCGGGTAGAGGAACCAGCCGGCGTCGGGGGCGACCCCGGCCAGCATCGCGACGATCAGGATCGTGCCGCCGAACAGATAGCACCACCAGCCGAGCGCCGAGAGCCGGGGGAAGGCGAGGTCGCGCGCGCCCAGCATCTTAGGCAGCAGGTACATCGCCACCCCCTCCAGCATCGGGATGGCGAAGAGGAACATCATGATGCTGCCGTGCATCGTGAACAGCTGGTTGTAGACGTCCGGTCCGACGAAGGCGCTGTGCGGCGTCGCCAGCTGGGCGCGGATCAGCATCGCGAGGATGCCGCCGATCGCGAAGAAGCCGAAGGCGGCAAGCATGAACCGCTTGCCCATGTCGGAATGGTTGACCGAGCACAGCGTCCCGCGCCAGCCCGGCGCGTTCTGCCAGATGGCGGTGAGTTCGCGGTGCAGCCGCAGCGCCTTCATCGTGCCGCTCCCGTCGCTCGTGCCCAGCCGGCGTCGTCGTGCACCACCACCAGGAAATCGTGGCCGGCATGGCCCGGCCCGCAATATTCGGCGCAGACGCCCCGATAGCGGCCGGGCTTCGCCGCGACGATGCGCAGGACGTTGGTCTGGCCCGGGATCGCGTCCATCTTGCCCGCCAGCCGGGGCACCCAGACGCTGTGGATCACGTCGCGCGCGGTGATCGACAGGTCGACGGGGCGGCCGGCGGGGAGGTGGAGTACGTCGCGGGTGGCCGCGGTGCCGCCGGGATAGCGGAAGCGCCACTGATAGCGGCTCGCCTCCACCTCGATACGGAGGGCGCGCGGGTTTGGCGTCGGCAGCAGCCGCGCGCCAAGGACCAGCGCCGTCACCAGCAGCATGGCGAGCACCACCGTCGGCATGGCGAGCCCCAGCCAGCCGATCCACAGCCGGTCGCTCGGTGCCCGCGGTTCCCGTCGCCGGAACGCCAGCGCGAGCAGCACGAACACGAGCCCGGCGAGCACCGCCGCGCCGGCCAGCATTCCCCACCACAGCTGCGCCACCGTCTGCGCATGCGGCCCGGCCGGATCGATCGCCGACAACGGCCCCGCGCACCCGCCGGCTGGCAGCGCCAGCAGGATCGCGTATGGGGAGCGGATCAACCAGGGATTGTCATGGCTACCAAACCGCCCGAGACGCTGAGCGACCCGATCGAGCAACATCCGGGGTTCCACCGCACCGACTCCCGTATCGCGGTCGCCGGCCATCCGCTGCACGCGATGTTCGTCGCCTTCCCGATCGCGCTCACCAGCTGCACGCTGGGGGCGGATGCGCTCTATTGGTGGACCGGCGATCTGTTCTGGGCGCGCGCCGCGCTGTGGGCCGCGGGAATGGCGTTCCTGTTCGGGCTGCTCGCCGGCCTGTCGGGGACGACCGAGCTCCTGTCGGTGCCCGGCATCCGCGTGCGCGCCGCGAGCTGGACGCACTTCCTGATCGCGGTGATGCTGCTCTCGCTGCTGGGGGCGAGCTGGGGCTATCGGCTGACCGGCTACGGCCAGGCGGTGCTGCCCTACGGCATCCTGCTGTCGGGCTTCGCCGTCGCCTTCACCGGGTTCACCGGATGGCACGGCGGCAAGCTGGTGTTCGAATATCAAATCGGGGTCTCGTCGACGGGTAACGGACGGCCGCGCGGCGCGGAGAGCCAGTCGGGCGTCCAGTCTGGTGCCGAGGGCTTGGCGAGCACCAGCACCAGCACCGCGACCATCGTCCCGCCGGCAAGCAGCAGCAACGGCACGGCGGACGGCGGGGTATAGTCGCCGCGGCGTTCGCTCATCAGGATCACGGTGTGGCCGATGACGGCGTGGAACGCGACCAGCACGCCCACCAGCACCAGCTTGGCGAACAGCCAGGGCACGAACACCCCGCGCAGGAAGATGAGGGCGGTGCCGGCCGCGACCGCCACCACCGCCGCCGGCGTGACGACCCGGATGTAGCCATAGTGGCTCACCCGCCGCAGCTCGGCATATTCGGTCTGCTCCTCGCCCTTGCGGTGCTTGGCGAGGATCAGCGGCAGCGCCACCAGTCCGGCGCACCACAGCGCCACCGCGCTCAGGTGGAGCGCCTTCAGCCAGACCAGGATCATGCCGGCTGCATCGCCGCGCGCCAGTGCCGCGCCGCGATCAGCCCCGCCACCACCGCATAGGGCAGCAATCCCGGCACCCACATGACCAATCCGGCGAGCTGCTGGTCGGCGAGCGGCCCGATCCCGAACGGGATCGTGGTGGTCAGATGCGAGGCGTAGAGCGGCCGCGGCGCAAAGGTGAGGAGGGCGCCGAGCAGCCCCATCTGCCCCGCCGACGCGGCGATGCCCGCGAGCGCGAACATGGGAGGCGCGGCGAACGCCGACGCCCAGAACGCCCATGCGGTCGCGAGCAGCGTCGCCTGCATCGCCCAATAGAGGAGGGTGTCCTGCAGCGCCGCGTCGTAGAGCGCCGGCACGTGCCACAGCCACAGCGTCGCGGTGGCGAGCGCGAACGGCGCCGTGATGCCGCGCGGGCGGGGCAGCGGCAGGGCACGCGCCAGCAGCGGCGCGGCGACGGCGACCAGCACGAGATGATGCGCCGCGCGGGCGGAGAACAGCGCGGTGGTCAGCGCGCACAGGGGCGACACGAAGGCGACGACCAGCGCGGCGAGCGCGCCGAATGCTGCCGGGCGTCGCGACGCGGGCAGCCGAAGCGTCGCCACAGCCGCGACCACCAGGATCGCCAGCAGCACGGGATCGGTGTTCCAGCTTGCCGCCCAGTTGGCGGCATCGGGCGGGGGGCCGCAATAGGCGCTGTTCAACCTTCCCGTGCCTCCCTGTTCGCGACCTCGGACGAACCGTTGCAGTTCAATCGTTTGGCCGCCGGCCGATGCTATGCCAACAGCCGGATTGTTACGAACTGTTTCCGTGCGGGCAGCCCGGCCGGGTCAATCCTCCTGCTTCTCCGCTTCGGGCAGGGTAAGGCGGCGTTCGGCGAGGTCGCGGTGGACGGCGGCGCGGACCAGCAGCATCAGCGTCACCGGCGTCGTCATCGTCACGAACAGCCCGATCAGCACCTCCTGCGTCACCGGACGTCCGCCGAGCACCGAAAAGCAGACGATCGAGCCGAGCAGGATCGCGAATCCGCCGACGGTCGCGCCCAGCGTCGGCGCGTGGACGCGGTCGTAGAAGTTTTTCAGCCGGAGCAGGCCGACCGCGCCGATCAGCGTCACGGTCGCGCCGAACAGCAGCAGGAAGCCGGTCAGCGCCGCGGCCCAGAAGGGCAGATCGGGGGCCTGGATCATTCGATCACCTCACCGCGCATCAGGAACTTGGCGAGCGCCACCGTGCTCGCGAAGCCGAGCAGCCCGATGATCAACGCGCCTTCGTAATAGAGCGTGCTGCCGGTCTGCACGCCATAGGTCACGAGCAGCAGCATCGCGACGACGTACAACGTGTCGAGCCCGAGCACGCGGTCCTGCGCGCGGGGGCCCCACAGCACGCGCCAGCCTGCGCAGCCCATCGCCAGCCCCAGCATGATCTGCGCCGCGGTGATCGCATAGGCGAGGAGGAGCACCGTCAAACGAACACCTCCATCAGCAGGCGCTCGTAGCGGCCCTTGATCAGCCGGATCCAATAGTCCTCGTCGGTGAGATCGAGGATGTGGAGCAGCAGCAGGTTGCGTGCCGCATCGTGCTGCACCCACAGCGTGCCGGGCGTGGCGGTGGTGATGATCGCGAGCGTGGCGAGCCCGTGGCGGTTGGTGAGGTCGAGCGGGATACGCAGGAACCCGGCCTTGCGGTTCGCGGGCCGCAGCAGCACGATCCGCCCGACCGCCAGGTTCGATCGGACGATGTCGATCAGGACGATGCCGATCAGCCGAAGCATCGCCCGGCCGAAGCGGATGCGGCCGGGGGTGGGGCGCAGTGCCGCGAAGCCCCGTGCGGCGATCACCGCGACGAGGCTGCCGAGCAGGATCTGCCCGAGGCTGAGGCTCTGCTGGAGCAGCAGCCACATGGCCAGCAGCGCCAGCGTCAGCACGGGATGGGGAAGCAGGCGGCTCATGGCACGATGCCGGTCGCGACGAGATAGTCTGCCGGCGCCGCCAGCGCCGCCGCGGTCGCGTTCATGTAGCGCAGGATCGGACCGGCCCCGATCATCAACCCCAGGCAGAGCGCCAGCAGCAGCCCGATCGGCGTCGCCTCCAGCGCGCGCAGCTGCGGCAGCGGGCGGGCGGACGGCGTCCACAACAGGTCGATCCCCGCCCGGCTCAGCGAGACCAGCGCGGCGAGGCCGGACAGGATGATCAGCGCGATCAGCACCCAGACGCTCGCATCGACGACCCCTTCGCCCTGCAGCAGCGCGGCGATGATCGCGAACTTGGCGATGAACCCAGACAGCGGCGGCAGCCCTGCCAGCAGCAGCGCGCAGAAGATGAAGCCGCCGCCCAGAAGCGCGATCGTGCCGGGAATGACGATGCCGACCTCGTTCTCCTCGTCCGGGAGCGCACCGGTATATTCGTCGTCGAACACCGGCTCGGCAGCGAAGATCTGCTCCTCCTCGGCGTTGCGCTCGACGGGCTCGATGATGAGGTAGAAGGCGCTGACTGCCAGCGTCGAGCTGACGAGGTAGAGCAGCGCGCCCGCGATCACGCCGGCGCGGCCGGTGCCGATCGCCGCGATCAGCGTGCCCGACGAGACGAGAATGTAATAGCCCGCGATGCGGGTGAGCGTGCGCGAGGCGAGGATGCCGATCGTGCCGAAGGCGATCGTCGCCATCCCCGCCCAGAGCAGCGCGTCGCCGGCGAACCCGGCCGCATCGCCCGCCGAGACGCCGAACAGCAACGAGTAGAGCCGGAGCACGACGTAGACGCCAACCTTGCTCATGATGGCGAACGCGGCGGCGACCGGCGGCGCCGCGGCGGCATAGGTGGTCGGCAGCCAGAAGCTGAGCGGCCAGATTCCCGCCTTTACCAGGAAGGCGGTTCCCAGGATCGCCGCACCCGCCTCCAGGATCGCGAGGTCCGCCGCCGGCACCTGCGGCACGCGCACCGCGAGGTCGGCCATGTTGAGCGTGCCGGTGACCGAATAGATCATGCTGACGCCGATCAGGAACAGCAGCGAGGTGGCGACATTGATCGCGATATAGTGGAGGCTGGCGGTGGTGCGCCGCGGCCCCGCGCCGTGGAGCACCAGCCCGTAGGAGGCGGCGAGCAGCACCTCGAAGAACACGAACAGGTTGAACACGTCGCCGGTGAGGAAGGCGCCGTTGACCCCGGCCAGCAGCAACAGGAACAGCGGGTGGAAGCGCGGTCCCAGCCGGTCCCAGCGCGCGAGCGCGTAGAGCAGCGAGGTGAAGCCCAGGCCGCTCGCCAGCAGCACCATCAGCGTCGACAGCCGGTCGGCGACCAGCACGATGCCGAACGGCGCCGGCCAGCCGCCCATGTGGTAGACGCGCGCGCCGGTGCCGTCGGCGCCGCTCACCGAGATCAGCAGCAGGATCGCGACCGCGATCAGCAGGCCGCTGGTGGCGAAGCTCAGGATGCGCTTCAGCGGGCGCCGTCGCTCGTCGAACAGCAGCATCGCCGCGCTGGCGATCAGCGGCAGCAGGATCGGCGCGACGATCAGATGGTCGATCCAGTCGGTCATGCCTCGTCGTCCCGCCCGTCGACATGGTCGGTGCCGGTGAGGCCGCGCACCGCGAGCAGCACGACCAGCAGCAGCGCGGTGGTGGCGAAGGAGATGACGATCGCCGTCAGCACCAGTGCCTGCGGCAGCGGATCGACGTGGCTGGCCGCCGCGGCGGCGACCCCGCGCTCCACCACCGGCGGCGCGTGGGTGCGCAGCCGCCCGGCGGCGAGGATGAACAGGTTCACCGCATAGGAAAGCAGCGACAGGCCGATGATGACCTGGAAGGTGCGCGGGCGCAGCAGCAGCCAGACGCCGGAGCCGACCAGCACGCCGATCGCGAGGGCGAGGACGAGTTCCATCAGGCGTCCTCCTCGATCAGCGGCGGGATCGACGGATCGGGCACGGGCTTCCTTCGCGGGGCGCGGATCGACTGGTGGGCGATCGCGATCAGCACCAGCATGGTCGCGCCGATCACCAGCGTGAACACGCCGATGTCGAACAGGAAGGCGCTGGCCGTCGGGACCTTCCCGATCAACGGCAGGTCGACATAGGTGAAATAGGCGGTGAGGAACGGCTGGCCGAAGACGATCGCGCCCAGCCCGGTCGCGGCGGCGACCAGCAGCCCGGCGCCGATCCAGCGGACCGGGTGCACCTCCAGCCGCGCCTCCACGCGCCGCGTGCCGCGCGCCATATATTGCAGCACGATCGCGATCGACATGGTGATCCCGCCCGCGAAGCCGCCGCCGGGCAGATCGTGGCCGCGCAGCAGCAGATAGAGCGCGAAGACGATGATCGCCGGGAACAGCAGGTCCATGATGACGCGCGGGACGGCGAGATAGTCGCTGAGCGTGTCGCCGACCGCGCGATCCTCGCGCGCTTCGTCGAAGGCGTTCTGGAGCCGCTGCTGCTCGGGCGTCTCGACGCTCTCGCGTGCCGGGCGGAAGCGCCGCAGCAGCGAGAAGACGGTGAGGCCGACGATGCCGAGCACGCTGATCTCGCCCAGCGTGTCGAACGCGCGGAAATCGACGAGGATGACGTTGACCACGTTGGTGCCGCCGCCCTGCGGATAGGCGCGCTCGACGAAGAAGCGCGAGATCGTGTCCGGCAGCGGCCGGGTGAGCATCGCATAGGCGATCAGCGCCATGCCGCTCCCCGCGCCGATCGCCAGCAGCAGGTCGCCGCCGCGGCGGCGGACCACCGACAGCGGCGTCCGCCCGTCGGGCCAGAGTTCGGGAAGCCGCTTTGGCAGCCAGCGCAGCCCCAGCAGCAGGAGGACGATGGTGACGATCTCGACCAGCAGCTGGGTGACCGCCAGGTCGGGCGCCGACAGCCAGACGAAGCTGACGCAGGTGGCGAGGCCGGCGACGCCGACCAGCACCAGCGCGACCAGCCGGTGGTATTTCGCCTGCCACGCCGCACCGAGCGCGCAGACGCCGCCGATCATCCAGATGATGCCGAACACCGGGTCGACCAGCGTCCCCGGCATGTCCCCCAGCGCGTAGCCGAGCCGCGCGAACGGCAGCACGCCGCACAGGACCGCGACCCCCACCAGCAGCCGCAGCTGCACCTGGAGCCGGCGGGTGCCGAGCAGCCGCTCGAGCCGGCGTGCACCCCCGACCATCGCCGCGAGCACCAGTTCGAAGCCGCGGCGTCCCTTCAGGCGGCCGATCACCGGCGGCGCATCCATGCGGTTCAACGCCGAGCGGAGCCGCATGTAGAGCAGCACGCCGGCCGCCAGCGCGATGGTGCTCATCAGCAGCGGCAGGGTGAAGCCGTGCCAGATCGCCAGGCTGTAGACGGGGGTGCGATCGCCCAGCACCGCCTCCACCGCGAACGACAGCACCGGGCCGATGGTGAGCGCGGGCAGCATGCCGACCAGCAGGCAGGCGAGGACCAGCACGCCGACCGGCAGGCGCATCCAGCGCGGCGGCTCTTCTGGCGCGTGCGGCAGGCCCCGTGGCGGCGGACCGAAGAAGGCCTGGTGGATGAAGCGCACCGAATAGAGCACGCTGAACGCGCTCGCGACGGTCGCCAGCACCGGCAGCGCGCGGTCGAGCAGCGTGCCGGTGTGCGCCTCCAGCGCCTCGGCGAGGAACATCTCCTTCGACAGGAAGCCGTTGAGCAGCGGCACGCCCGCCATCGCCGCCGCGGCGACCATCGCCAGCCCCGCGGTGACCGGCATCGCATGGCGCAGCCCGCTCAGCTTGCGCAGGTCGCGCGTGCCCGTCTCGTGATCGATGATGCCGGCGGCCATGAACAGCGACGCCTTGAACGTCGCGTGGTTGGCGGTGTGGAAGATCGCCGCCACCGCCGCCAGCGGGCTGCCGAGCCCGAGCAGCAGCGTGATGAGCCCCAGGTGGCTGATCGTCGAATAGGCGAGCAGTCCCTTCAGGTCGTGCTGGAAGATCGCCGACCACGCGCCGACCAGCAGCGTCGCCAGCCCGACCCCCGACACCAGGAAATACCATTGGTCGGTACCCGCTAGCACCGGCCACAGCAGGGTGAGCACGAAGATGCCCGCCTTCACCAGCGTCGCGGAGTGGAGATAGGCCGACACGGGCGTCGGAGCGGCCATCGCATGCGGCAGCCAGAAATGGAACGGCACCTGCGCGCTCTTGGTGAAGGCGCCGATCAGCACCAGCACCAGCGCGGGCGTATAGAAGGGGCTGGCGCGGACGAGATCGCCCGAGGCGAGCACCCGGTCGACGTCGTAGCTGCCGACGATCCGCCCGATCAGCAGGAAGCCGAGCAGCAGGCACACGCCGCCCGCCGCGGTGACGATCAGCGCCATGCGCGCGCCGTCGCGCGCGCTCTGGTTCTGGTGCCAATAGCCGATCAGCAGGAAGGAGAAGAGGCTGGTGAGCTCCCAGAAGAAGGCAAGCAGCACCAGATTGCCCGACAGCACCAGTCCCAGCATCGACCCCATGAACGCGAGCAGGAAGGCGAAGAAGCGCGGGACCGGATCCTCGCGCGACATGTAGTAGCGCGCGTAGAGCACGACGAGCGCGCCCATCGCCGTCACCAGCAGCGCGAACAGCCATGCCAGCCCGTCGAGGCGCAGCGTCAGGTCGAGCCCGAGCGACGGCAGCCATTCGAGGTGCCACCGCATCGTGCCGGCGTCGCCGAACCGCGTGAACAGCCACAGCAGCAGCGCGACCCCGGCGAGGGCGGCGCCTCCCGCGATCGTGGCGGACGCGGTGCGGGCGTGCGACGGCAGGAAGGCGGCGGCGAGGCTCCCGGCATAGGGGAGGCCAAGCAGGATCAAGAGCAGCCATTCCCCCTGCATCCGCTTGCGACCGTCATCCTCTGGCTTGTGAAACTTCAGCCTTTATGGTTGACTTTAGCCTCAACATGCAAGGTTCTTTGTGGTGGAATTGCTGCCCGAACAATGTCGTGCCGCCCGCGGGCTGCTCAACTGGACCCAGGCGGAGCTCGCCGGCCGCGCGGGCGTGTCGCGCAGCACCGTGCGCGACTTCGAAGGCGAGCGCCACGACCTTCATCGCTCGACCGAGGCGCTGCTGCTGCGCAGCTTCGACGACGCCGGGGTCGAGATGCTCTCCGACACCGGGGTCGGCGTCCGCCTGCGGAAGGCCGCGGCCTGAGGCGTGACAAAATGTTGCTGAGGGCGGCGGGCAGCCGTCGCAGCGAACCACCCTTCCGCTGGGACGTTTAACCGCCGGTGCGATTCGGAAGGGGACCCCGATGAACAGGCTCGATCGTCGCTCGCTTCTCGCCGGCGCCACCGGCATGGCCGGGCTCGCTGCCGCCGCGCCGGCCTTGGCGCAGGACCTCGCCGGCACCGCGCCGTTGCCGAGGAACCCGCCCGGCGGCCGCTGGCGTCCACCCGGCCGCTTCGGGATGGGCGGAACGCAGGTTGGCAGCAACCATTTCTCGACGCCGCTCGAACAGGCGCTCGGCACGCTGAAGGCGGCGTGGGATGCCGGCGTGCGCTATTTCGACACCTCGCCCTGGTACGGGCTGGGCCTGTCGGAGCGACGGTTCGGCGCCTTCTTCGACGACAAGCCGCGCGACAGCTATGTGCTCTCGACGAAGGTCGGGCGCGTGCTGGTGCCCGACGCGGCAGTTGCGGGCACCAAGGTCGGCGGGTGGAAACAGGTGCCGCCGATGCGCCACGAATACGACTATTCCGCCGCCGGTACGCGCCGATCGATCGAGCAGAGCCTCCAGCGGCTGGGCATGGCGCGCATCGACATCGTGTTCGTCCACGACCTGTCGCCCGACAACCGCGACCTCGGCGACGACTGGACCCGCCGGTTCGAGCAGGCCCGCACCGGCGCGTTCCCCGAACTGACGCGCATGCGCGAGGAGGGGCTGATCAAGGCGTGGGGGCTGGGGGTGAACACGCTCCCGCCGGCGCTGCGCGCGTTCGAGGTGGCCGATCCCGATATCATCCTCTCGGCGACGCAATATTCGCTCGCCAAACATCGCGACGCGCTTCGGCAGCTGATGCCGGTCGCGGCCAAGCGCGGCGCGTCGATCGTCGTGGGCGCGCCGCTCAACGACGGCTTCCTCGCCGGCGGCAACCGCTTCAACTACGGTCCGATCCCTGAGGATATGCGGGCCAAGCGCAGCCGCCTCGCCGCACTCGCGCAGGCGCATGGCACGGATTTGAGGACGGCGGCGCTTCACTTCGCCCTGGCGCATCCCACCGTATCGGCAATCATTCCCGGCGCGCGCTCCGCGACGCAGGTCGCCCAGAACGCCGCATCGGTCCGCACCACCGTGCCGGCAGCCTTCTGGGCGGCGTGCAAGGACGAGAAGCTGATCGAGCCGGACGCACCGGTGCCGGCCTGATCCTGGGGTTGGCCGAACACCTACCCAAGTAGAGCGCACCGGCGCTACTTGCGGAGATCGTTGTTCTTGCGTACCAGCGCGCCGTTTCGCGGACGGTTCTTCCGGGCGCGGAACGAAGATCGCGTCGGTGCCTCGAGAGAGGCTTAAAAGGGAATGCGGTGAGGGGAGTGCTTCCCGAAGCCGCGGCTGTCCCTGCAACTGTAAGCGGCGAGCGCGATGCATAGGCTCCTCTCGAGGGAGCGGCCACTGGGCCGGACGGTCGTCCGCGAGGCCTGGGAAGGCATGCATCAAGCGACGACCCGCGAGCCAGGATACCTGCCGGCGTCTGGTCGCTCTTGCTTCGGTCCAGGGGATGGCCGCGGCACGGTGAACTCCGTCTGAGCGACGAACACGCGGCAGGGGCCGCATCGGTTCGTCCGACGGGCGCCGCGGCGTCCGCCCGTAGGCGCGCGCCGACCGTTCGTGTGACGGCACGCCCCCGCCCATCGTCGAGCGACGCCGGGGGGCACAGGAATGGATTTCACTACCGCATCGCGGATCGCGCTCGCGACCGCGCTTTTCACCACCATCGCGAGCGGCGCACACGCGCAGGACGCCGGAGGCGACGACATCGTCGTCGTCGGCCAGAGCCTGGAAGAGACGCTCCCGCAGGAGCTGTCGCGCTACGGCAGCGATCTTGAGACGGTCACCGCCGAGCAGGTGCGCGACCGCGGCAGCGTCGATGTCGCCACCGCGCTGCAGGCGGTGCCGGGCCTGTACGTTATGCCCGGATCGGGCCCGTTTAGCTACGTCGACGTCGCGCTCCAGGGATCGCGCACGCAGGACGTGCTGTGGACGGTCGACGGCATCCGCATCAACAACCGGCTGTACGGCGGAACCTCCCCCAACGACACGCTGCCGGCCAGCATGATCGAGCGCGTCGAGGTGCTGAAGGGCGGCGAGAGCCTGTTCTACGGGACGCAGGCCGCGGCGGGGGTGATCAACGTCGTCACCCGCGGCTTCACCGACGCCTTCGACGGCGAGGTGGCGGGCGCCGTCGACAGCTTCGGCGGCACCGCCATCGACGGCTACGCGCGCGGCAGCATCGGCGCGCATCGCTTCGTCGCCTATGCCTCGCGCAATGAGAGCGAAGGCTACCGCCCGTACAGCGTGATGCAGCCGAGCGCGACCGACCGTCGCCGTGGCTATCGGCTGTGGTCGGTCGGCGGCAAGTACCAGATCGACGTCGCCGCCGACCTGCGCCTCAACCTCCAGTATCAGCATACCGACGCGAAGCTCGACAATCTGTCGCCGGCGCGGACCAACCGCAGCCGCAACGACCGCAACGAGGAGATCGCGAGCGCACGGCTCGACTATACCGGCAGCGACGCCGTCCAGTTCTTCCTGAAGGGCTATTTCCACGACTGGAAGACGGCCTATGTCCAGATCCGCAACCCGGTTCCCGCCGGACCGCCGATCACCGTCTATCCGGAGGGCACCTTCTGGGGCTACCAGGATTACGGCGGCAGCGCCGTGGTCAAGCTCCACCCGCATCGCGGGCTGGAATATCTGGTCGGCTACGACTTCCAGAACTTCAACGGCCGCGACGACGTGCTGCTGATCGGCAAGACCAGCGAGCAGGTCCATGCCGGCATCCTGCAGCTGCGCACCACTGACGAACTGAGCGAGCGCGCCCGGCTGAGCGCGGGGCTGCGCCACAACGAGACCGCCGGCACGAAGAAGACGATCTGGAACGTGAGCGGCCGCGCCGAGCTGACCGACACGCTGTACGTCGAAGGGACGGGGGGCACGTCGTTCGTGCTGCCGGACGCATCGTCGCTCTACGGCATCGACCCGTGTTGCGAGGTCGGCAACCCGAACCTTAAGGCCGAACAGAGCTTCGGCTTCAACCTGACGGCGGGGGGCAGCGTCGCGCTGGGCGTCGCGACGGTCGCGTGGAAGGCCGGCTACTTCCACCGCGACGTGACCGACCTGATCGACGCGACCTACGACGATCCGGCCTTCCCGAACGGCACCTACGTCAACGTCGACGACAAGGTGCGGGTGCGCGGTGCCGAGGCCCAGCTCGACGCGGCGCTCGGTCGCGACTGGCACGTCAACGCCAGCTACACCTATTCACGCGTCCGTAACGAAGGCGCAACGACGCAGCGCGACCGCTCGCCGGCGCAGTTCGCCAAGGGGGCGATCGTCTATGCCCCCGTCGAGCGGCGGTTCGGCGCCAATGTGGCGGTCAGCTGGATCGGCGACGTCTATTCCTCGCCCTCTGGCTTCGCGCGGCAGAACTACGGCAACTACGCGCTGGTCGACCTCGGGGCGCACGTCTTCCTCGACGCCGCGCGGCGCAACCGCTTCGGGATCAACGTCGAGAACCTGACCGGCGAGGATTATGCCACCCGCGGCTTCGGCTCGGCGGCGGCGGACGATGGCGGGCGCTTCCTCTACTTCACCCGCGGCGTCCCGCGGACGCTGCGCGTGCGCTACAGCCTCGGCTTCTGAGGCGGCGATGCCACGCCCCGTCCTGATCCTGCATCGCTGGCTCGGCGTGTTCGTCGGCGCGCTGATGACGCTGTGGTGCCTATCCGGCTTCGTCATGATGTACGTCGACTATCCGCGCCTGGCGCCGGCGGAGCAGGGGCGCGGGCTCGCGCCCCTGCGCCTGCCCGACCGCGCCGCGCTCGCACGGGTCGACCTGCCCGCGGACACGCCGCTCGCGTCGGCGCGGCTGGAGATGCTGGCGGGGCGGCCGGTGCTGCGGATCGTGCCCGCGCTCGATCCGACACGGCCGATCGCCCAGTTGCGCGCGAGCCCCGCCAGCTACGATCTCGCCACCGGCGAGCCGCTCATGCCCCTGCAACCCGACGAGATCCATGCGGTCGCGGCGGACTTCGCGGCACGGACCGGGATCCAGGGGTCGCCCGCGCGGGTGGCGGAGACGGGGATCGACCAGTGGACGGTGCAGACCTTCCAGCGCAACCGGCCGCTCTATCGCGTCAACTTCGCCGATCCGGCCGGCACCGTCCTCTACGTAGCCGGTGCGAGCGGCGAGGCGGTGCAGCGGACGACGCGCTTCCAGCGCTTCTGGGGCTGGCTGGGCGCCGTGCCGCACTGGCTCTACCCGACGCTGCTGCGCCAGGACGGCGCGGCGTGGAGCCAGGTGGTGATCTGGACCTCGCTGGCCGGCTGCTTCCTGACGGGGACGGGCCTGTGGGTCGGCATCGCGCGCCTCCGTCGGCGGCGCGACGGCAGCGTCGGCTCGCCCTACCGCGGACTGTGGTGGTGGCACCATATGGCCGGGCTGTTCTTCGGGGTGCTGACGCTCAGCTGGGTGGCGAGCGGGCTGTTCTCGATGAACCCTTGGGGCTTCCTCGACAGCAGCGCCGGGCCCGCCGAACGCCAGCGGCTGGCGGGCACCGTCCGCTGGGATGCGGTGCGGTCGGGGCTGATGCGAATGGACGCGGTGCCGCCGGGCACCGTCCGGCTGGAGAGCGCATCGCTCGCCGGCACGGCGTTTCTCGTCGCCAAGGACGCGGAGGGGGCGACGACGCGGTTCGGGCCGACCGGCCGGGCCGCGCCGCTCGACCGCGACGAACTCCGTCGCGCGCTGGCCGAGGGTCCGCCGGTCGCGTCGCTCGACCTGCTGCGCGAGGACGACGCCTACCACTATGCGCACAAGCAGCCGGTGACGCTGCCGGTGTGGCGCGCGATCCTCGTCGATCGTGAGGGAACGCGGCTCTACGTCGATCCAGGCAGCGGACAGCTGATCCGCGCGGTCGACCGCAACGCCCGCGGCTTCCGCTGGCTGCAGGACGGACTGCATCGCCTCGACGTCCCCGGTCTTCGCGCCCGGCCGATCTGGGATGCGGTCGTGCTCGTGCTGCTCGCGGGGGTGACGCTGGTCTGCGCCACCGGCACCTGGATGGGCGGCCGCAAGCTCCTGCGCGATCTCCGCAAGGCCCGCGCACGTCGACGGCGGCGGCGGCTCCGACGGCACGCGGAAAAAATTGCCTAGCGGCAGAAACTGCTCCCCCGCGCCCCTCCTATAAGTCGAGGGAGGGGGCGCGCCGCCCCGCCTGAATACGGGGTTTCCCTTGGAGCAGTTGCGTGCACTGGTCGCCCAGCTTGGGCGGCGACGGTTGATGATCATGGGCGGGGTCGCCGCCGCGCTGCTGCTGGCGATGTCGGCACTGGCGCTGCGCGGCGGCTCGTCCGAGATGGCCTTCCTCTACACCGATCTCGATCCGTCGGCGGCGCAGTCGATCGTCGAGAAGCTCAAGAGCCAGAACGTACCGTTCCAGCTGTCCGCCGACGGCACCTCGATCCTGGCGCCGCAGGACAAGCTCGCCAGCCTGCGTATGGACCTGGCCGGCGAGAAGCTGGGCGGCAAGATCGGCTACGACGTGCTCGACGAGGAGGAGCCGTTCGGCGTCTCCGCCAGCCGCGCGAAGATGAACGAGACCCGCGCGATCGAGGGCGAGCTCGCCCGCTCGATCCAGAGCCTCGACGGCGTCCGCAGCGCGCGCGTCCACCTCGTCATGCCCGAGCGCGACATGTTCGCGACCGAAGCGCGCAAGGCGACCGCCGGCGTGACGGTCAAGACCAGCGGGCGCCTGCCGGCCGAGGCGGTGGAGTCGATCCGCTATCTCGTCGCCTCTTCGGTGCCCGAGCTGGCGCCGGAGGCGGTGTCGATCGTCGACCAGACGGGCGCCCTGCTGGCCCGCGCCGGTGAGGCGGGTCAGGCCGGCGCGAGCGGCGCCGACGAGCGTCAGGCCGCGGTCGAGGGCAAGATGCGCGACGAGATCGAGGCGCTGATCGAGCCGATCGTCGGTCAGGGCAAGGTCCGCGCCGAGGTCTCGGCGCAGATCGACCGCGACCAGACCCGCGAGGAGTCCGACGTCTACGATCCCGACAAGCAGGTTGTCGCCCACCAGGTGACGGTCGAGAGCCAGGACCAGAACAGCGAGAACGAAGCCGCCGCGCAGGGCGCCTCCGTCGCCACCCAGCTGCCCGAGAACCAGGGCCAGCCGGCCGGTGCCGCGGGCGGAAACACCCGCAACACCGCGCAGAAGCAGAATTCCGAGGACATCACCTACGACAACAGCCGCACGCACAGCGTCGTGCTGCGTGCGCCTGGCAAGATCACCCGCCTGTCGGTCGCGGTGATGGTCGACGGCGGCGCCAAGGGGCTGCCCCAGGCGCAGGTCCAGCGCATCCAGCGGCTGGTCGAGAACGCCGTGGGGATCGACGCCGAGCGAGGCGACAGCGTGGTGGTCGAGAGCATGGCCTTCGCCGCCGACGACAGCCTGAAGGACGCGGACAGCGGCTTCTTCTCCACCATCACCTCCGGCCAGATCATCGGCCTGCTGCAGCTGCTGGCGATCGGGATCTTCGGGCTGATTGCGCTGCGGATGCTCAAGCCGAAGCTGGCACCCGCCGTGCCGGCGCCGGCCGAGGAGATCCTGCTCAACAGCCAGGATCCGGAGATGCTCGCGCTGGCCGAGCAGGCCGCCGACGGCGACGTCGAGGCGCTGCAGCGGTTGGAGGCGATGCAGCAGGGCCACGCCGACGTGCAGCTGCTCGACCAGGAGATCGCGCTCGCCCAGGTCGATGGCCGCATCAAGGCTTCCGCCCTCAAGCGGATCGGCGATGCCATCACCGCCAGCCCGCCCGAAGCCGCAGCCGTGATCCGCCAGTGGATGAACGCATGATGGACGACAAGATGAACCACGACATCGACCTGCTCACCCCGGATGCCGCCGGCGCCGGCGCTTCGGTCCCGCTGGAGGAGTTCGGCACGCCGGCCGAGGAATCCGAGGGCGAGGGCGGACGCGGGCTGGAGGCGGTCCACGACGTCCAGGTGAAGGTGCGGGCGGTGCTCGGCCGGGCGCGGATGCCGATCGGCCAGCTGCTCCGCCTGAAGACCGGGATGGTCGTCGAGCTCGACCGCCGCGTCGGCGAGCCGGTCGACGTCTACGTCAACGATCGGCTGATCGCACGCGGCGAGGTAGTGATGATCGACAACTCGCTCGGCGTGACGCTCACCGAGATCATCCGGCCGGAACGCTGAGCGATGGACGCCGTCGATCCGATCCGCCTGCTGCTGGTGGGCGTGCCTGAAAAGACCGAATTCCGCATCGCCGCCGGCATGGCGCGCGACGCCGGCGCCGAGGTGATGGTGGCGGACACCGCGCTCCAGGCGTTGGAGATGCTGCGCACCGGCCATGCCGGGCTGGTGATGATCGACGTCGCGCTCGACGTGCCGGCGTTGATGGCGCAGCTGCGCGCCGAACGCTTCGCGGTGCCGGTGCTCGCCTGCGGGATCGACGCCCCAGCCGCGCGGGCGGTGGCCGCGATCCGCGCCGGTGCCCGCGACTATGTGCCGCTGCCGCCGCAGCCCGAGCTGATCGCTGCCGCGCTTACCGCCGCGACCCCCCAGCCGGCGATGGAGCTGGTCGGCGACGACGCCGCGCTGCGTCACGCGGCCGGCTATGCCCGGACGCTGGCGGCAAGCCGCGCGCCGGTGCTGGTGTGCGGCGAGCGCGGCACCGGCAAGAAGCTGATGGCGCGCCAGATCCATGCCGCCTCGGGCCGCAGCGGTTCCTTCCTGGCGGTGGAATGCGCCGGCGTCGCCGCCGACATCGTCGAGGCCGAACTGTTCGGGCAGGAGGCGGGTGCCTTTCCCGGTGCGGTGGCGCGGCGGCACGGCGCCTTGGAAAAAGCGACCAACGGCACGCTGTTCCTGCGCGACGTCGACTGCCTCGCGCCCG
Source organism: Sphingomonas mangrovi (assembly GCF_047975845.1). Taxonomy (NCBI): domain Bacteria; kingdom Pseudomonadati; phylum Pseudomonadota; class Alphaproteobacteria; order Sphingomonadales; family Sphingomonadaceae; genus Sphingomonas; species Sphingomonas mangrovi. Next base: position 42,093 of record NZ_JBIUCZ010000005.1, read on the forward strand.
GCACCCAGGCCAAGCTGCTTGCCGCCCTGTCGGAGTGCCGCGTTCGCCGGCTGGGCGGGGGCGAGGCGGTGCCGATCGACGCGCGCCTGATCGCCAGCACCAGCCGCAACCTCGACGATCGGGTCCAGCAGGGGAGCTTCCGCGCGGACCTGCTCGCCCGGCTGACGCTGGTGCAGGTGGCGTTGCCGCCGCTGCGCGAGCGCATGGGCGACGTGCCGCTCCTGGTGCGTCACTTCGTCGGCCGGCTGGCGGCGACGCACGGCCTGGCGCCGCGCCCGTTCGGCCCGGAAGCGATGGCGCTGCTGTGCGGCTACGACTGGCCGTGCAACGTCCGCGAGCTGGAGGACCTCGTCCATCGCGCGCTGCTGCTCGCCACCGGCGACAGCGTCGCCCCCGAGGCGATCGTGCTCACCGACGGCTCGCGCATCTTCCTGCCCGCCGCGGCGGAGCCGACGCCCTGTGCGACCGGCCGCACCGAGGTGGAGGCGCTGGTCGGCCGCACGGTCGAGGAGGTCGAGCGCGAGCTGATCCTCCAGACGCTCGAACGCTGTCACGGTAACCGCACCTCGGCGTCGAGCATCCTCGGCATCTCCGTGCGCACCATGCGCAACAAGCTCAAGAGCTTCATCGAGGCGGGCATCCCCGTCGCGCCGGCCGCCTGATCCCAACCCGCCCGACTTTCAGCGCCTGAACCCCTTTTCCCGGACGCCCTGCCATGCCGCCGCAACTGATCTCGCTCTTCCAGCGCATCGGCGCCAACCGCGACATGGCGCTCGCGCTCGGCGTGCTGGCGATCATCGGCATGCTCATCCTGCCGATGCCGGGCTGGATGCTCGATCTGGGCCTGGCGCTGTCGATCACGCTGTCGGTCATGATCCTGATGACGGCGCTGTTCATCGAGAAGCCGCTGCAGCTGTCGGCGTTCCCGACGATCCTGCTGATCGCGACGATGCTGCGGCTGGGCCTGAACCTCGCCTCGACCCGCCTGATCCTGGGCCACGGCCACGAGGGGCCCGACGCCGCCGGCGGCGTGATCGCGGCGTTCGGCGAGTTCCTGATCGGCGGTGAGACGGTGATCGGGCTCACCATCTTCGCGATCCTGATCGTCATCAACTTCGTCGTCATCACCAAGGGCGCCGGCCGCATCGCCGAGGTCGCCGCGCGCTTCAGCCTCGATTCGATGCCCGGCAAGCAGATGGCGATCGATGCCGACCTGTCCGCCGGCATGATCAGCGAGACCCAGGCGCGCGAGCGCCGCGCCGAGGTGGAGGCCGAGAGCGGCTTCTACGGCGCGATGGACGGTGCGTCGAAGTTCGTGAAGGGCGACGCGGTCGCCGGCCTGATGATCACCGCGATTAACGTGCTGGTCGGCCTGATCATGGGCGTGGCGGTGCATGGCGTGCCGTTCGGCGATGCCTTCCACACCTACACGCTGCTGACCGTCGGCGACGGCCTGGTCAGCCAGATTCCGGCGCTGATCGTCTCGACCGCGGCCGGCCTGCTCGTCTCCAAGGGCGGGGTCACCGGCAAGACCGGCGCGGCGCTGGGCGAGCAGCTCGGCCGCTATCCCAAGGCGTTCGGCATGGTCGCGTTTATGATGGGGGCGCTGGCGCTGCTGCCGGGCCTGCCGTTCGCGCCCTTCGCGCTGTTCGCCGTCGCCAGCGGCTTCATCGCCTGGAAGATGAGCAAGCAGGCCGAGGTGCGTGCCGTCGCCGCGCGCCAGGAGGAAGCCGCCGCCGCGGCTGCGGAGGTCGAAACCGAGGAGCCGATCTCGCGCACGCTGGCGATCGACTCGATCCGCATCGAGATCGGTTACGCGCTGCTGCCGATCATCAACGACGCCCAGCGCGAGCCGCGGCTCGACGATCAGGTCCGCGCGCTGCGCCGGCAGATGGCGACGGATTTCGGCTTCGTGCTGCCGTCGGTGCGGATCATCGACAACATGGCGCTCAAGCCGAACGAATATCTCGTCTTCATCAAGGAGACCGAGGCGGCGCGCGGCGAGATCCGGCTCGACCGGCTGCTCGTCATCAACCCGGGTGGCGGCGACGTGGGCATCGCCGGCGAGGCGACGCGCGAGCCGGTGTTCAACCTGCCGGCGCTGTGGATCGACCGCAGCCTGCGCGACGAAGCCGGCTTCCGCGGGCTGACGGTGGTCGACGCGGGAACGATCATCACCACCCACGTCACCGAGCTGGTCAAGGACAACATCGCCGACCTGTTGAGCTACACCGAGACGCAGAAGCTGCTGAACGAGGTGCACAAGGAGTCGGAGAAGCTGGTCGGCGACATCGTGCCGTCCAAGATCTCGATCTCGGGCGTCCAGCGCATCCTCCAGAACCTGCTCGCCGAGGGAATCTCGATCCGCGACATTCCGACGATCCTGGAAGGCATCGCCGAGGCGGCGCCGATCACCGCCAGCCTCACCCAGATGACCGAGCACGTCCGCGGCCGTCTGGCGCGGCAGATCTCGGCGCAGCAGACCCGCGACGGTGCGATCCCGATCGTCACTCTGTCGGGCGAGTGGGACGCGGCCTTCGCCGAGAGCATCGTCGGGCAGGGCGACGACCGCCAGCTGGCGATGGCGCCCTCCAGCCTCCACGCCTTCATCGCGGCGGTGCGCGAGACGCTCGACCGGCTCGCCACGGACGGCGAGATTCCGTGCCTGCTGACCAACCCCTCGATCCGCCCGTTCGTGCGCTCCATCATCGAGCGGGTCCGGCCGTCGACCGTCGTGCTGTCGCAGAACGAAATCCACGCGCGGGCGCGGATCCGGGCGCTGGGGACGATCGGCTGATCCGCCGCAACGCGTGCGGCCGTCCTATAATGAAGAGGGCCCCGCACCAGGAAACACACGCCGAATGTCGATCGCCGCAACCGCCAACCCGCTGACGCCGCCCGCGCCCGCTGCATCGACGGTGCCTGTCGCCGCCACACCGGGCTTCGGCGAGGCGGTGAAGACCGCCATCGCACGCGGTGGCGCCGGGATCGTGGCCCCGCTTGCGCAGGGATCGGGAACCGGCGATGCGGCCGCGCTTCCGTTTCCCGGCCGGAGCCTGTTCGCTGGCACGATGCCGGTGCAGGCGCCTCTGACGCCCGCGATGAATCCAGATGCTGCGGCGCCTGCGGGACAGGTGCCCGCCACGTTGCCGCAGACGGGCCACGTTGCGGTTGCACCCCCGTTGCCGGACCTGAAGGGCGTCGAAGTCCTCTCGAACTCGCTAGCCCAGCCAGCATCCGCGCAGCCTGGCGAACCGGCCATTATCGAGACCCGCGATAGCGTCTCGGAGACGGCTGAAGCGGCGATCGTCGCTGGCGACGAAGCCGGGCCGCCGCCGATGTCATCCCCGCCTGCTGCTTCATCGCCGGTATCGCTGCCATCCAGCGGCCGACCCGCAGCCAAGCCGGCGCAACCGATGGTGGCTTCGTCGGCTCCGGCGGTTGCGCAGCAGCCAGCCATGATGGTCGCGCTCGCCGCTAGTCCTGCGGTTGTTGCCGACGCGCAGACGGCCGAAGTGTCTGCGGTCGGTGAAGACGCGCTTCCCGACGATGCAACGTCGGACGGGGCGCCGACCTCGTCGTCCGGCGGGACGCTCGCGGCGCCGACCTTGCCCGCGCCGGTGGTCCCGCTGCCGATCGCGTCAGCCGGCGCTGCAGTGATGACGCCTGCCGATCCCTCCGCAGGACAGCCGAACGTCGCGACCCTGCCGCAGACCGCGACCCCGCCGCTGCGCACAGCCGCTGCCGAGCGGAGCGGGGAGGCAGTGCCGACGCCGGCCGCTGCCGCCGACGCGCCGGCTGCCGCCGGCTTCGCCGAGCGCCTCGCGAACTCTCTTCCCGCAGGGGCGGCTCCGCCGCGCCCGGATGCGGCCGCGTCGCAAGGTGCGCTGCTCGCCGGCGTCCAGCCCACCGCACAGCCGGCGGCGGCACCCGCTGCCGCCGTCGCGACCCCGACGCTGCCAGCGCACGCGCCGACGGTTGCGGCGCAACCCGGCCGCATCGGCCGCGAAATGGGCGTGGAGATCGCGCGCCGCCTCACCGACGGCGGCAGCGAACTCACCGTCCGCCTCAATCCGGGCGAGATGGGGCGGATCGAGGTGAAGATGTCGTTCAACGAGCACGGCACGCTGCGCGCCACCGTCGCCGCCGAGAGCCCGGCGGCACTCGACCTGCTGCGCCGCGACAGCGCCGATCTCGGTCGCGCGCTCACCGATGCCGGCGTCCGCGCCGATGCGCAGAGCTTCCGCTTCGATACCCGTTCGGGAACCGGCGATGGCGGCCAGTGGCAGCGGCAGGAGCAGTCCGGCGGCAACCCGTCCGGCTCCGGCAGCGGCCGCGGCTATGCCGCCGATCTTGCCGGCGAAGAACCCGTCTATCGCGCGCTCCGCACCAGCGGGCGCGTCGATCTCATGGCCTGAGGATTTTTCGATCATGACCAGCATCACCGCCCTCACCGGCAACACCCCCTCCGTCGCCTCGGCCGTCGGCACCACCGCCGCCGGCAAGGTGTCGGAGGACCTCAACATGTTCCTGAAGATGCTCACCACCCAGATGCAGAACCAGGACCCGCTCAACCCGATGGACACCGCGCAATATACCCAGCAGCTGGTGCAATATTCGCAGGTCGAGCAGTCGATCCAGCAGAACCAGACCCTCAAGGACATCCTGGCCAGCCTGACCACGCAGGACATGGCGCAATCCTCATCGTTCCTCGGCCGCGAGGCGCAGTTCGACACCAACGTCGCCGGGCTGACCAGCGCCTCGCCGGCGCAGTGGAACTTCACCGCCGATCGCACGGTGGGCTCGCTCGTCGCGACGGTCACCGACTCCAGCGGCAAGGTGGTCGACACGCGCACCATCGACCCGGCGACCAGCGGCCGGTTCAGCTGGGACGGCAAGCTCGCCGCCGGCGGGCAGGCGGCCGCCGGCAGCTACACGCTGTCGATCGCCGGGCAGGATCTGTCGGGCACCAGCGTGCCGGTGACGGTCAACAGCGTAGGCATCGTCAAGCAGGTCACGACGGTCGGCGGCGCGGTCAAGCTGGGCGTGAACGGCGCCGACATGCCTGCCGAAAAGCTGGTCCGCGTCTCCTCGGCCGACTGACGTCGGGCGGTCGCCGGGCCGCTTCCATCTCCCACGACGGTCGCGCTCCGCCCGGATCATTTCGGGCGGAGCGCGAACCGTTTCTGCTCGCCACCGGACGCCCTCCGGCCATCGTTCGCACCAACAGAAAAGCCGCCCGATCCTGACGATCGGGCGGCTTTCTCGTGTTCGCGAACGGGGGGGTTATGCGGCGAGATCGGCCTGCATCGGGTCGCCGTCCCATTCGCGTACCCATTGCTCGAAGGCGTCGGCCGGCATCGGTCTGCCGAACAGATAGCCCTGGCCGCTGCCGCAGCCGGTGCCGCGCAGCAGGTCGCGCTGTGCCTGCGTCTCGATCCCCTCGGCGATCACGTCGAGCCCCAGCCCGTTGCCGAGCGCGGCGACCGCACCGACGATCACCGCGTCGGTGCCGTTGACAGAGATATCCTGGACGAAGCTGCGGTCGATCTTCAGCCGGCTGAGCGGATAGCTCTTCAGCATGCTCAGCGACGCATAGCCGGTGCCGAAATCGTCGAACGAGATCGCCACCCCGCGAGCGTGGAGGGCGCCGAGCGCATCGCGCATGGTCGCGTCCTGGCGCAGGATGATGTTCTCGGTGATCTCGAGCTCGAGCGAGGTCGGGGAGAGGCCGACACGCTCCAGCGTCGACTGGACCTGGCTGGGCAGGTTGCCGTTGCTGAACTGCGCCTCGAACAGGTTGACGCCCATGCGCAGCCGCAGCCCGAGACCATGCCAGCGAGCGGCTTGGGCGCAGGCGGTATCCAGCACCCAGGTGCCGAGCTCGACCGCAAGCAGCGCTTCCTCGATCGCGCCGAGGAACTCGTTGGGGAGCAGCAACCCGCGGGTTGGATGCTGCCAGCGCACCAGCGCCTCCGCGCCGATCAGGCGCCCGTCGTCGAGGCTGACCTGCGGCTGATAGAATAGCACGAACTCGCCGTTGTCGAGCGCGCGGCGCAGATCGCATTCGCGCGCGTGACGCCGGGAGGAGTCCTGGCGAAGCGCTTCGGTATAGGTCCGCGCGCACCGGCGACCCTCACGCTTCGCCTGGTACATGGCCAGCTCGGCGTTGGCGAGCAACTGCTCGGCGGTGTCGGCATGGTCGGGGCTGCGGGCGATGCCGATGCTGACGCCGATGTGGAAGTACTCGCCGCCGATGGCGAAGGGTGCGGTGAGCGCGTCGCAGATGCGCTCGGCCGCGGCCTCCCCGCCGCCGGGAAGCACCACCGCGAATTCGTCGCCGCCGAGCCGGGCGACCATGTCGCCCAGCCGTACGCAGTGGAGCAGCCGACGGGCGATCTGGACGAGCAGCTGGTCGGCGGCACGGTGGCCGACGCTCGCGTTGATCTCCTTGAACTCGTCCAAGTCGAGTAGCAGCAGGTCGACCGGCTGCTGCCGGTCCATCCGCTCCGCCAGCCGGAGCAGCGTCATCGCGCGGTTCGGCAGTTCGGTCAGCGTGTCGTGGTGGGCGAGGTGGTGCAGCCGTTCCTCGTTCACCCGTCGGTCGCTGACGTCGCGCAGGATGGCGCCGAAGCTCGCTTCGCCGCCTTCGTACCACATCGACAGCGACAGCTCGATCGGCAGGAGGCGCCCGTCCTTGTGCAGGGCCTCCAACTCGACGGTCTTGCCGACACGATGCGGGGCGGTGCCGTCGAGCGCGCGGCGCATGCTGGCGTTGTGCTGCTCGCGCAGCTCCGGCGGGATGATCAGGTCGACGGGCTGCCCCAGCACTTCCGCCGCGCTATAGCCCAGCAGCCGCTCGGCGGTGCTGTTCCAGAAGCGGACGGTGCCGCTGCGATCCGTGCAGACGATCGCATCCTGCGATGTCGCGGCGATGTTCTCGAAGCGGCTCTGGCCGGCTCCCGCCGCGGTGACCAGCCGGCGGTGCTCGAGCCGGTCGAGCGCGAGTCTGGCGAGATGCTTCAGGCTTTCGCGATCGCCCGGCGACAGATCGCCGCGCGGTTGCTGGTCGATCAGGCACAGCGATCCGAGCCAGAAGCCGCTGGCGGAGCGCAGCGGTGCGCCCGCGTAGAAGCGGATATGCGGTTCGCCGGTGACCAGCGGATTGTCGGCAAAGCGGGGATCCTGCGACGCGTCGGGGATGACGAGGATGTCGTCGTTGTACAGCGTGTGGGCGCAGAAGGAGACGTCGCGGCCGGTACCGGTCATGTCGAGGCCGGCGCGGGCGGCGAACACCTGGCTCGACCGATCGACCAGCGACACCAGTGCGATCGAAACGCCGAACAGCCGCGTCGCCAGATGGACGATCTCGTCCAGTTCGGGGTCGCTCTCGCCGTCGAGCGCGTCGAACTCCCGGAGTGCCGCCAGTCTGGCGTCCTCCTCCGGCCCGATCTTCCTTGTCCTCACCGGATTCTCCACGGTCTCAGCGATGGGTGCCGCTTCTCGGCTCGCTCGCGGGGGCAGGGGAGCGCGGCGTGCCGCCGAACCATTGCCCCCGGAATGGTTCATGTTGTTGCATTATAGGTGATTTCGGCCGGGTCGGGCCGGTAGCGCCTGCAAAAACGGAGTCAGCGTCTGGATCAGCCGAGCCGCCGGGCGAGCCGCATGACATAGCCGATGACTTCCGCGACCGCCGCGTAGTGCTCGGCGGGGACGGGATGGTCGATCTCGACCGCGGCGTAGAGCGCACGGGCGAGGGGGCGGTTCTCGACGATCGGGACGTTGGCGCCGGTCGCGACCTCGCGGATGCGCAGCGCCACCGCGTCGACGCCCTTCGCCACCACCACCGGCGCGCCCATCTTGCCGTGATCGTACTTCAGCGCGACGGCGAAATGGGTCGGGTTGGTGACGATCACGCTGGCGGTCGGAACGGCGGCCATCATCCGCTTGCGCGACCGCTGCATGCCGATCATGCGGATCTTGGCCTTGATTTTGGGATCGCCTTCCGACTGCTTGTGCTCGTCCTTGATCTCCTGGAGCGACATGCGCATCTTGCTGAGCCAGGAACGGCGCTGATACACGAGGTCGGACAGCGCGATCGCGCCGACCAGCACCGCCACCGACTTCAGCAGCATCACGATCAGGTCGAGCGCGGCGCTGCCGATCACCATCGGGTCGGCGCCGACGAACTGGTCGAGCGCGACCGCCTTGGGCCACAGCACCATCAGCGATACCGCCACGACCGCGCTGACCTTGGCGAGCGTCTTGGCGAACTCGACCAGCGCGCGCTTGCCGAACAGCCGCTGCGCGCCGGAGAGCGGCGACAGCTTCGACCATTTGGGAGAGACCCGCGACCAGCTGATCGTCGGGCGGCCCTGGAGCAGGCCGCCGAGCAGCGCGAAGGCGACCAGCGTGCCGAGCAGCGGCGCCAGCACCGCGAACAGCTGTGCCATCGTGCCCGTGGCGAGGCTCTGCGCCCCTTCCGCCGACAGGGTGAAGTCGTCGGCGCGGCCCCACAGCCTGAGCAGCAGGTGCCCCATCCGTCCGACGGTCCAGACGCCCAGCGCGCCGGTGACGATCAGCGCCGCCGCAAAGATCGCGGCATGGCGCATCTCGGGCGCGTGGGCGACGTCGCCCTTTTTCCGCGCATCCGACAGCTTCTTGTCGGTCGGATCGTGGGTCTTCTGGTCCTTGTCCTCGGACATGCGGTCAGTTCCAGCCGCTCTGCATCCAGCTCGCCATCGCGGTGGCGAAGCCGGTCAGCATGGTGCCGAGCACGGTGGCGAAAAGCGCCAGGCCGAGGAGGAGGTTGAGCGGCTGCGCGACGAAGAACACCTGGACCGCCGGCGCGAGCCGGGCGGCGAGCCCCAGCGCCACGTTGAACACGATGCCGTAGACGAGCAGCGGCGCGGCGAGGCTGATGCCCAGCGCCATCGCGCGGGTGGCGGTATGCAGCGCCAGGCTGGCGAAGTCGCCCGCGGGCGGCAGCGCGCCGACGGGAAAGATGACGTAGGATCGCACGATCGCGGCGATCCACAGATGGTGGACGGCGAGCGCCATGCACACCACCGCGGCCGCCACGCTCACGAACTTGGAGACGATCGTCGCCTGGCCGCCCTGCGATTGATCGAAGATCACCGCCGAGGAGAGGCCGATCTGGAGGCTGACGATCGACCCGGCGATCGCGATCGCCTGGAACATCATCTTGACCAGCAGGCCGAGGCCCAGCCCGATCAGCAGTTCCGTCACCAGGATGCCGGGGAGCGCGTCGCCGTCCGTCGCCAGCGGCATGGTGTGGACGCCGAGCAGCCCCCACAGCGCCGCCGTCATGCCCAGCGCGATCAGCAGGCGGATGCGGCCGGGCACCGCATCTTCGGAGAAGACCGGCAACAGCATCAGCACCGCGCCGATCCTGGCGAACAGGATCAGAAAGGCGGTGGCCTCCTGCGGAAGAGCGTCGGGGTTCACGGTCAGCCGTGGATGATGCGGTCGCTGATCTGCAGCGTGAAGTCGGACAGCGCGTGGCCAATCATCGGCAGCGACAGCAGCAGGACGACGCCCATCGCCAGGATCTTCGGGACGAACGTCAGCGTCTGTTCCTGCACCTGCGTCAGCGCCTGGAACAGGCTGACGACGACGCCGACGATCAGCGAGGTGAACAGCAGCGGCCCCGCGATCGTCAGCACCAGCACCAGCCCGGCGCGTGCGATCTCCATGGCGTCGAAGGCGGTCATCGCGCGTGCTCAGATCTGCAGGCGCATGATGTCGGAATAGGCGTTCACCACCCGGTCGCGCACCGCGACCACGGTGTCGAGCGCGGTCTCCGCCGCGCCGATCGCGGTGACGACGTCGATCAGGTCTCCCTTGCCGGCGACCTGCCTGGCGCTCGCCGCCTCGGCCTGGCGCATCGAGCCGGCGGCGTCGGTCACCATCTGCTCGACCATCGCGCCGAAGCCGCCGGCACCCGCTGCGCCGGCGCCGCCCTTGGTGCCGCCCAACTCGCCCAAGCCACCGAGCCCGCCGCTGCGGCCGACACCCAGCACCCGGCCATAGGCGGCGGCTGCGTCCAATGCTCCGATAGACATGTCGGCAGGTCCTTACTTGAGCAGGTCGATGGTGCGCATCGTCAGGCTCTTGGCCGCGTCGATCGCATTGAGGTTGGCTTCGTAGGAGCGCTGTGCCGCCTTCATGTCGGCGCTCTCGACGAGGCTGTTGACGTTGGGCGTGAAGACATAGCCCTGTGCGTCCGCCGCGGGGCTGCCGGGCTGGTAGACGCGCTGGAAGGCCGACTTGTCGGTGTCGACGCGCGACACCTTCACCTGCGTGGCGCCGGTGGCGCGGTCGACTTCGGCGCGGAAGGTGGCGACGCGGCGGCGATACGGATCGCCCCCCGCCTGGCTCGACACCGAGTCCTGGTTCGCCAGATTCTCGGCGATGACGCGCATGCGCAGCGACTGCGCCCGCAGGCCCGATGCCGACACCTGCACCGCTGTGTTGAGGTCCATCTGGAAATTCTCCGGGCGGCAGGGGCTGCCGCTGACACCAGACTTATAGGCAAGTTTTTCCTAGTCGGCGGTCGGGCGTGCTTTTTTGATCCTATAACGTTGCTCGAAAGGAACGCGTCATGTCGGTTCTCGACGATATATCCATCGAGATGTCGATCGTGCTGGGCTCGTGCCAGCTCCCGATCCGGCAGATCCTGAAGATGAGCCGCGGCGCCATGATCCCGCTCGATTGCGGGCATGAGGATCCGACGCTGGTCTATGTGAACAACAAGCTGGTCGCGCGCGGCAAGGTGCTCGTGAGCGAGGACCAGATGTCGCTCGAGGTCACCGACGTGGTGCGCAAGGGCGACCTGTAAGATGGACGTGCTGTCGCTGCTGCGCACGCTCGGCGGGCTGGGCATCGTGCTCGGCCTGCTGTGGGGCGCGCTGTGGCTGGTCCGTCGCTACGACATCAAGCTGCCCGGCCGCATCGGCGGCGCGGCCGAGCGACGGCTGGAACTGGTCGAGCGGGTCGCGGTCGACGCCAAGCGCAGCGTGGTGCTGATCCGGCGCGACGACCGCGAGCATCTGCTGTTCATCGATCCGGCGGGGACGGTGGTCGTGGAGGCCGGCATCGCCCGTTCCGCGAGCGCCGCGGCGGCGCCGGCCGCCGAATCCGCCGAGATGCACGACACCTCGGCGACCGCACCGCTGGCGACCTTCCGCGAAGCGCTCGACCGCATCCAAGCGCGCAAGCGCCGGGTGCGGGGCGAGGGCGAGCACCCCGTCCATGACTGATCGCCGCACGCTCCTGCGGCTCGCCGCCGCAGGCGTCGCGCTGCTGACCCCCGCCGCCGCCTTCGCCCAGACCGCCACGCTCAACCTGGGCGGCGGATCGATGTCGGGCCGCGCGATCAGCCTCGTGCTGATGCTGACGGTGCTGAGCCTCGCGCCCGGCATCCTGATGACGGTGACGTCGTTCACGCGGATTGTCGTGGCGCTGTCGCTGCTGCGCACCGGGCTGGGCGCACAGGGCGTGCCGCCCAACCCGGTGATCATCAGCCTGGCGATGTTCCTGTCGTTCTTCGTGATGGCGCCGACCTTCCAGAACGCCTGGGACAACGGCGTCAGTCCCTATACGCAGGGCCAACTCACCGAGACGCAGGCGTTCGAGCGCACCGCCGAGCCGTTCCGCGTGTTCATGCTGTCGCAGGTTCGCGACGACGATCTGGGGCTGTTCACCAAGCTGTCGAACAAGCCCCTGGTGCCGCGTGCGGAGACGCCGCTGCCGACGCTGCTGCCGGCCTTCATGATTTCCGAGCTGCGCCGCGCGTTCGAGATCGGCTTCCTGCTGCTGCTGCCCTTCCTGATCATCGACCTGGCCGTGTCGGCGGTGCTGATGGCGATGGGCATGATGATGCTGCCGCCGACGACGATCTCGCTGCCGATGAAGATCATCTTCTTCGTGCTGGTCGACGGCTGGGCGCTGGTGGCGGGGTCGCTGGTACGGAGTTTCAGCGGCAGCTGAACCCGCCCACGGTCTCCGATCAGGCGGGAACCGCGTTGGTGACCGCGACGAAGCGGACGACGTTCGGGCCGTAGACCTGGGTCGCGGCGTTGCGCACCACCGTGCGGAAGGTCTCCAGTTCGGGCAGCAACCCGTCCGGACCCGCCGCCATTGGCGTGCGATAGGTCTGCATGTTGATCGCGTGGAGTAGCAGCGGCATGCGCGCGTTGACGCTCTCCACCTCGTCGAGCGGCACCTCCAGCGAGGCGTCGAAGCTGACGTAGCCCGACATGGTGCCGTCCTTCAGCACCAGCGGGGCGATGATCTTGGTCGCGGGCACGAAGCCCGTCTTCTCGTTCTTCGCGGCGACGGCGGCGCCGGCGGGACGCTTGCCGACCAGCATGCTGGTGCCGAACGCCGCACCGCCGCCGACGCCGAGCCCGGCGACCAGCACGGCCAGGGGGAGGAGGATCTTCTTCATCGCGGCCTTCCGTCAGAACTTGAAGCTGGCGTCGCTGGGGAGCGCCGGGGCGTCGCCCAGCGCGACGATGGTGATGCGACGGTTCTCCGGCCGGTCGGGCTGGTCCGGGTAGACCGGGCGGGTCGCCGCCATCGCCACGACCTCGGCGAAGCGGTCGGCGGTCAGCCCGGCGCCGATCATCGCCTGCCGCGCCGCGAGCGCACGGTCGGCAGACAGGCGCCAATTGGCTTCGCTCTGCCCGCCGGTGCCGTCGGTGTGCCCCTCGATCGCGATCTGCGCGCCCGACTTGGCGAGGCGGCCGGCGACGCGGACCAGCAAAGCGCGGGCGAAGCCGTTGAGCTCGGCGGTGCCGTTGCGGAACATCGACCGGTTGGCTGTGTCCATCAGGTTGATGCGCAGCCCGTCGCGGCTGCTCTCGATGCGGATGCCCTGCCTTGCGGCGTCGTCCTGCGGCAGGCTTTCAAGGGCCACCCGCATCTCCTGCGCCAACACGCGCATCGACGCGTCGGGAACGTTGGCAGTGCCACCCCGGGCGGTGCCGCCGGTCGCCGACGCCATCGTCGGCTGACCCTTGCTGTTGACGTCGTCGGCCGGGGCCGGACGGATGCGCCCGCCCATGCCCGGAACGTTGCCCGGCGTCTCGCCCGAAGCGCTCGGCGCGTCGGGAGCGGAGGGGGAGAAATACTCGGCCAGCCCCTTCAGCCGCTGCTTGTCGGGGCTGCTGATCAGCCACAGCAGCATGAAGAACGCCATCATCGCGGTCACGAAGTCGGCATAGGCGACCTTCCACGCGCCGCCGTGGTGGGCGGCGGCGGTCTTCTTGATCTTGCGGATGACGATCGGGCGGGTGTTCCGCGCGGCGCTGGCCATCGTCAGGCCGCCTGCGCCAGCGCGAGCGCGTCGCGAAGCCGGTCCTGCACCGCCGTCAGCCGCACCGGTGCGATCGCCTCATAGGGATCGACGCCCTGCGACAGCCGGTCGAGCACCGAGGCGCTCTCGTCGGCGCACTGGATGATGAGGTCGAACGTCTGGAGCTGGTCCAGGTAATGGGCGGAGAAATGCTCGTCGCCGACGAGCGTCTCGGCGAGCCGCTCCAGCAGCGCGCCGATCAGGCGCAGCTCTCCGGCGACCGCGGCGTGCAGGGTGGGGGCGAGGAGGTCGAGTGTGGCCATGATCGGTTCGCACCAAGGTCGCTGGAGGAAGGGTCAGAAGAGTTCGAGGTCGCCGCTGGCGGCGGGAACGGGGGCGGGGCGCATCACCGGCGGCGGCGCGTCCGTCACCGCCGTCGAGCGAGCCTTGCCCTCGACGGGCAGGAACTCGACCCGGCGGGCATGGGTGCCGCCGACGTCGGCGTGGATCAGCGGGATGTTCTCGGTCTGCAGGAAGCGCCGGGCGAAATCGGCGTTGCTCTGGCCGATCGTGCCCAGCCCAGCGACGACGTTGCCGCCGCCGTAGAGCTGTGCCGTCAGCCGCGAGCGCACCGCGCCCCGGCCCATCAGCGCGTTGATCAGCAGCTCCATCGCGTGCAGCCCGTAGCGCTGCCGGTCCTGGACGCTGATGTGGTGGCCGGGATCGGGCTCGCCGAGCAGGAAGTGGTTCATGCCGCCGATCCGCGCCACGCCGTCGCGCAGGCACACCGCGATGCACGAGCCGAGCACCGTCGAGATGACGGTGTCCGGCTCGGTCACGACGGCATGTTCGCCCTGGATGATGGAGATGCGCCGCATCGTTCGATCCGCGTCAGGTGAGCGCGCCGAAGACGCGCTCGATCTTTTCCTTGAGGGCGGCGGGGGCGAAGGGCTTCACCAGATAGTTGTTTACGCCCAACGCCGCGGCCTGCTGCACGAGGTCGCGATCCGACGAGCCGGTGAGCATGATGAACACCGTCTTGCCGATCACGGCGTCGCCGCGCACCTGGCGCAGGAACTCGAGCCCGTCCATGCCGGGCATGTTGTAGTCGGAGATGATCAGGTGGACGCGGTCGGCGCGGACCGCCTCCAGCGCTTCCTCGGCGCTCGGCTTGTCGCGAACGTCCTTGAAGCCCAGATCCTGCAGCGCGACGCGGATCATCGCGCGCATGCTGGTCTGGTCGTCGACCACCATCACCTTGATTGCTGATGCTGCGGGCATTGACTCTTTCCCCGAACTCTTAGCTGCGGCACGCGCCGAGGATCGCCTCGGCCATGACGGACAGACCGATCTCGCGCTCGACGGCGCCAAGCTCGGCCGCGACGCGCGGCATTCCGTAGATCACGCAGCTCTCCCGCGACTGGCCGAAGGTGCGGGCGCCTGCCTGCCGCATCGCCAGCAATCCCTGTGCTCCATCGGCGCCCATGCCTGTCAGGATGGCGCCGACCGCCTGGCCGCCCAGCGGCGCGACCGACTGGAACAGCAGGTCGATCGACGGACGGTGGTTGGAGTGGCGCGCGCCGGGGCGCAGCCGCAGCCGGCCGCGCAGCCCGCCGACGAGCGTCATGTGGTTTTCGCCGCCGGGCGCGATGTAGACGGTGCCCCGCTCGACCGGCATCGAGTCCGTGGCTTCGACGACGCGCACCGCGCATTCGCGGTCGAGCCGCGCGGCGAAGCTGCCGGTGAAGCTGGCGGGCATATGCTGGACGATCAGGATCGGCGGGCAATCCGCGGGCATGGTCCGCAGCAGCTCGAACAGCGCCTCGACGCCGCCGGTCGACGCGCCGATCGCGATCAGCACGTCGCGGAAGCCGCCGGCCGGGGCGGGGGCGGCAACGGGGGCCGGGGCGGTCGAACGCGTCCGGACCGAGGCGCGCCCGGCGTTGCGGACGGTGCGGCACAGGTGCGCCGCATCCTGGGCGATCTCCAGCGGGTTGCCGGTCGGCTTGGCGATGCAGTCGACCGCCCCCAGCCGCAGCGCCTCGACCGTCGCCTCGGCACCGCGCGCGGTCAGCGTCGAGCACATCACCACCGGCATCGGCCTCAGGCGCATGATCTTTTCGAGGAAGGACAGCCCGTCCATCCCCGGCATCTCGATGTCGAGCGTGACGACGTCGGGGTTGAGCTCCTTGATCATGGCGCGTGCGGCATGCGGCTCGGGCGCCATGCCGACGACCTCGATCTCCGGGTCGGCGGACAGGATGCGGTTGAGCAGCGCACGCATCGCGGCGCTGTCGTCGACGATCAGGGCGCGGACGGGGCTCATGCGACGCTCCCCGCCGGCTTCTGATAGGTGGTGTGGCCGCAGCTGCGCATGCGCGCGGCGGCGGGGCCGATCAGCCGCTCGGAATGGCCGATGTAGAGATAGCCGCCGGGCGCCAGCATCTGGACGAAGCGCTCCTCCAGCTCGGCCTTCGCCGCGTCGTCGAAATAGATCATGACGTTGCGGCAGAAGATCACGTCGTACTGGCGGCGCATCGGCCAGGGGCCGAACAGGTTGAGCACCCGCGCGGTGACGAGCGCACGCGCCTCGTCGGCCATCTGATAGTCGTTGCCGACGCGACGCATCCACGCGTTGCGATAGGGGGCCGGAACGGGCTCGACGATCGAGGCCGAATAGACGCCGCGGCGGGTCGCCTCGACCACGGGCGGCGATAGATCGGTCGCGAGCAGCCGGACGTCGCCCTGGCGCAGCCACGCGGCCGCCGACGGATCCTCGCCGAGCAGGCACATGGCGATCGTATAGACTTCCTCGCCGCTCGAGCAGCCCGCCGACCAGATCCGCACCGGCTGGTGACGCGCACGATCCTGCAGCCACGGCATCGCCGTGCTGCGCAGATGGTCGAAGTGGTGCTCCTCGCGAAAGAAATGGGTGTGGTTGGTCGTCAGCGACACCACCATCGCCGCGCGCTCCGCCGGATCCGCCTGGACCAGCCGGACATAGTCGCGAAAGCTCGCGAGCCCGTGCGCGCGCAGCCGACGGCTGAGCCGCGAATGGACCAGCGTCTTCTTGGCCTCGGTCAGGTGGATGCGGGCGTCGCTCTGCATGATCCCGGCGACGACGGCGAACTCGGCCGAGCCGAGGTCGCCAGCGCCGTAGATCGCAGACGGTTCGCCGGCGAGGGCGGCGGCTGTCATGCCGCGGCTTCCATCGGTCGCGTGAGGCTGAGCGTGGCGAGGTCGAGCAGCGACACCATCGTCCCGCCGGCCGGCGGCGCGCCGTCGGTGGTGCGGGCGCTGATCTGCACCAGCCCGGAAATGACGTTCTCGCCAATCTCCACTTCGGGGGCGGGCTGCACGTCCTCCTGCTTGATCAGGACGATGTCGGCGACCTCGTCGACCAGGAAGCCGCAATGCTTGCCGCCGATGTTGACGACCAGGATGCACGAGCGCGAGTGGATCTCGCTCGCCGGCCAGCCGATGCGCTCGGCCAGGCCCACGACCGGCACCACGGTGCCGCGCAGGTTGGTGACGCCCTTGATATAGGGAGCGACGCCCGGCAGCGGGGTCGGCTCTTCCCATTCGCGGATCTCGATCAGCGCCGACATGTCGATGCCGAACATCTGGTGGCCGAGCGAGAAGGTGACGACCTTGCGCTCGCCGGGTTCATGCGTGGTGGTCATGCGGCAAGTCCTTTGAGTGCGTGCGGAGAGGCGGGGGCGGTCCAGGCGACCAGCGCCTCGACGTCGAGGATCAGCGCGATCGATCCGTCGCCCAGGATGGTCGCGCCGCCCAGGCCGCGGATCGGATGCAGGTTCTGGTCGAGGCTCTTGATGACGACTTCGCGGCGGTCCTCGATCGTGTCGACCATCAGGCCGACGTGGCCGGCCTCGCTCTCGACGATGATGACCAGCGAGTCCTCAGGCGCGCGGACGCCGCCGCCAAAGCCGAACACGTCGGTGAGCCGGCGGACCGGCAGATAGTTGCCGCGCAGCTCGACGACCTCGGAGGTCGGCGACAGCGGGCGGACCTGGCCGGGCTCGGGTCGCACGGTCTCGACCACCGTCGCGAGCGGCAGGACGTAGCGGTGGCCCGCCAGCCGCACGACCATGCCGTCGAGGATCGCCAGCGTCAGCGGCAGGATCATGGTGAAGCTCGTGCCTTCGCCCGGCACCGAGCCGATCTCGACCCGGCCGCCCAGCGCCTCCACGTTCGAACGCACCACGTCCATGCCGACGCCGCGGCCGGAGATGTTCGAGATCGTCTCTGCGGTCGAGAAGCCGGGCGCGCAGATCAGCTGGTCGATCTCTTCGTTCGACAGCACCGCGTCGGCGGCGATGATCCCCTTGTCGACCGCCTTGGCGCGGACCCGGGCGCGATCAATGCCGCGACCGTCGTCCGCGACGCGCACGAAGATGCGCGCGCCCTTCTGCTCGGCCGACAGGCGGATGGTGCCCTCGCCCGGCTTGCCGGCGGCGAGCCGCTCCTCGGGGCTCTCGATACCGTGGTCGACCGCGTTGCGGATCATGTGGGTCAGCGGGTCGCCGATCTTCTCGATCACGCCCTTGTCGACTTCGGTCCCTTCGCCGATCGTCTCCAGCAGCACCTGCTTGCCGGTCTCGGCGGAAAGGTCGCGCAGCATCCGCGGCACGCGGCTGAACGCCTGCTTGATCGGCTGCGCACGCAGCGACATCACATTGTCCTGGATCTCGCGCGTCAGCCGCGCGAGCTCGGGCAGTTCGACGCGTTGCTGGTCCTTGGGGCTCAGCCGGTCGGCCAGGATCGAGTTGCGGATCACCAGCTCGCCGACCAGGTTGAGCAGCATGTCGAGCTTGGTGAGGTCGACGCGGATCGTCTGCGCGGGCGGCTCGGCGGCACGCGCGGGGGGCGGGGGCGCCGCCGTCGGCGGAGCCGGGACCCCGACGGGCGACACCAGCTGGAGCGCGGGCGCCGGTTCCGTTGCCGGGGCAGCGGGGGCGGGTTCGAACTCGGGCAGCGCCACGGGTGCGACCTCCGGCTCGGCACCGGCTCGCGCAATCTCGATCAGCGAGTCGGGTGACACGAAGTCGAAGCACTCGGCGACATCGGCCTCGGCGAGCGCGGCCGGCGCGGACAACGTCCACACCAGATAGCCTTCCTCCGGATCGAGGTCGCGCAGGCCCGGCAGCGCCGAGAGGTCGACGTCGGTCACCTTGCCGCCGAGATGCTCGATCTCGCGCACCACCAGCAACGGCTCGCCACCGTTGGCGAGCGCGGCGCGCGCGGGATGGAAGCGGATCGTCCAGTCGCTCGCGGGGGCCATCGCGGGCGGATCGAGATCCTCCAGGCTGACGCCGACCGGCTCGAAGCCGAACGGATCGAGATCGTCGACCACCGCTGCGATTGGGGTGAAGCCGAACTCGTCGGCGTCGTCGATCGCGGGTGCGGCAGCGCTCGGGGCCGAGGCGGGAGCCGGCGAAGGGACCGCCTCCGCGCCCTTGTTCTCGAGCACGCCATCGAGCGCCGCCAGCGCGGCGGCGTCGCTCGGCGTGGCGCTGATACCCTTGGCCGCCTCGACATGGTCCGACAGCACGTCGAACGCGGTGAGCATCACCGCGGTCACTGCCGGCGTCGGCGGGATGCGGCCGGCGCGCACTTCGTCCAGCACGTTCTCGAACCGGTGGGAGAAGGCTGTCAGCGCGGCATGGCCGAACGCGCCGGCGCCCCCCTTGATCGAGTGCACCGCGCGGAACACGCCGGCGATCACGTCCGCGGACACGTCGCCCGCGGCCATCGCCGACAATCCCTGTTCGGCGGTCGCCAGCCCCTCGGCGCATTCTTCGAAGAAGATCGCCTGGATCTCGTCGAGTTCGTCGCTCACGGGCACACCCGGCGGATCGCCGCGGCGAGCTTGTCGGCGTCGAACGGCTTGGTGATCCAGCCGGTCGCACCGGCGCTGCGGGCGCGTGCCTTCTTGTCGTCCGAGAACTCGGTCGACAGCACCAGGATCGGCGTGCCGCGGAACTGCGGCAGCGCGCGGACGGCCTCGATCAGCTCGAACCCGTCCATCCGCGGCATGTTGATGTCGGTGATCAGCAGATCGGGCGCCAGCTCGTGCATCCGCTCGAGCCCGTGCACGCCGTCGTTGGCGCTCTCGATGCGAAAGCCCTGCGCGGTCAGCGAGCTCTTGAGCAGCATCCGCATGCTGGCCGAGTCATCGACGGTGAGGATCAGTTTGCTCACAGGAGATCGTCCTTTCCGACCGGGAGGCCGATGGCATCGGCGAGGCGGCTCGCGACCACGCGCTGTACGAACGCGGGGCTGGGATTGTGGATGGCGAAGGCGTGGCCCGACTGGACCGCCTCGCGGCGAGCGGCGACCAGCACCTGCAGCACCGCCTGGCCGACGCTCTCGACCTCGGCGGCATCGACGACCGTGCGGTCGCTGAAGTCGGCGGCGAGCACCATCTGCGTGCGCAGTTCGGCGGCCGTCACGGTGGTGCCGTGCGCGGGCAGGCGGATCACGGACGGGTCCTCCGACGCGTTAGGCTGTGGCAGGGATGAGTTCATTCTTGGCCTCGTCGAGCGCGGTCTCGAGTTGCTGGAAGGTCGGCGCGCAGCTCGACGGCGTCATCCGCCGCGCGATCTCGATCGCGACCTGAGTGGGGGCGCCCTGGGCGTGGGCGATGATCGCCGTCTTGGCGATCGCGAACGGCTTGGCGTCCTCCTCGACGACCTGAAGCAGCTTCTGCGCGAGCGGGCCGACCAGGCAGTAGGCGAGCAGCACGCCCAGGAAGGTTCCGACGAGCGCGCCGCCGATCATCGCGCCCAGCACTTCGGTCGGCTGGTCGATCGAGCCCATCGTCTTGATGACGCCGAGCACGGCGGCGACGATGCCGATCGCGGGCAGGCCGTCGGCCATCGCCTGGAGCGCGTGTTGGGGAGCGAGCTCCTCGTGGTGATGCCGCTCGATGTCGTTGTCCATCGCCTCGGCGAGCTGATGCGGGTCCTCGAAGTTGACCGTCATCATCCGCAGATAGTCGCAGACGAACTCCACCAGGTGATGGTCGGCGAGCACCCGCGGGTAGCGCGTGAAGATCGCGCTTTCCTTGGGGGCGTCGAGATGGGACTCGATCGCGGTCGCGCCGCCCTTCTTGAACGTCGCCAGCAGCGCGAACAGCAGCGTCAACAGGTCGCGATAGTCCTTGTCCTTCCACCGCGGCCCCTTGAAGGCGCGCAGCAGGCCCTTGCCGGCGAGCTTCACCGTCGACATGGAATTGGAGACGATGAAGGCGCCGATCGCGGCACCGCCGATCGCCAGCAGCTCGTGCGGCAAGGCATGCAGCACGATCTCCATCTTGCCGCCCGACCACAGGAAGCTGCCGAAGACGCAGCTCACGATGATCAGCAGGCCAACGCCGTTGAGCATGGGAGGGGAGACTTTCTGTTGCGGTCGAACGGTTCCTCCCGATTATAGAACGGTTCCCGCGTGCCCCGGCGTTCGCGCCCAAAACATTGCGCAGTCCTTCGCCGGCGCCGGCAAAATGATCGCGCCTACGCACCGAACCGCGCGCGATCCTCTAGAATGGGGGCAGAATATCGAAGGAGCTGCCATGTCCCTCAACGCCTATGAGCGTGCGCGCACGATGGTCGAAAGCCCGCGCGGCGCCGAATATCGTCTGATGAGCCAGATCACCGGCGACATGATGCAGGCGCGCGACTCCGGCCTGAGCGGCGCGGCGCTGGTGCCGGTGCTGCACCGCAATCGCGAGGTATGGAGCGCGTTCAGCGGCGCCTGCGCCGCCACCGGCAACCAGCTGCCCGACGCACTGCGCGCCAGCATCATCTCGATCGGCCTGTGGGTCGATCGCTTCACCAGCGACGTCGTGGCCGGGCGCGACTCGATCGAGGAACTGATCAGCGTCAACTGCTCGATCATCGACGGGCTGCGCCACCAGAACGCCCTCGCCGCCTGATCGAGCGGGAGCCTCACACCGCGGGGAACAGCCCCGCGGTGAAGGCGATGCGCAACGCTTCGGACAGGCTGCGCACCTGCAGCTTGTCCATCAGGTTCGCGCGATAGATTTCGACCGTGCGGGGGCTGAGGCTGAGTTCGAAGGCGATTTGCTTGTTCGGACGCCCGTCGATCAGCCCCTTGAGCACCTCACGCTCGCGCATCGACAGCTTGGCGAGCGTCGCTGTGGCCGCCTCGGTATGCGCGCTCGCCGCGCGGTTGCGTTCGAGCCGCTGCAAGGCGGCGTCGATCGCGCCGACCAGTGCGTCAGGCTCGCAGGGCGTCTCCAGCACGTCGAAGGCCTCGGCCTTCATCGCTTGGACCGCGGCGCGGACGGTGCATTCTGCGCCGATCACGATGGCGACGAACCTGCTGCCTTGGGCGCGGATCGCCTGCAACACGTCGACGCCGTCTTCGGCGGGGATGTGCAGGTTGAGGACGACGACACCCGGATCGAGCTCGTCGACCTGCGCGAGAAAGGCGTCTGCCGAACGAAACCCGCGGACGATGCACCCCGCTTTCGCGAGGCGGAGCATCTGCAAGGAACCGGTATCGGACTCGGAAGGTGCGGTGACGTAGATGTTGCCGTTCACGCAGATCGGTCTCCCGTGCGGACCGACCGCTTCGATTCGTACGCGCGTACCGCCTTACCCTTCCGAAGCATTCGAGCGTTCTCCCCCAGCCTTCGCACCCCTGCCGGCCAAACCTGATAGCCGTCTGAGCCCGAATGGACCAGTTTTGTTGACAGTTGGTGCACGCCGCGCGCGAAACGTGCGGCCGATCGGCCGATCGGCCGGGCAGCCGCGGTCAGACGAACGATGCGGCGATGACCGCGGCTACGTCGGCGGGGTCCTTTTCGTCCAGCGCGATCTCGATTTCCGGAGCGACACTGTGCCCCTGCATGGCGCCGTTGCGATCCTGGAGCACGGCAAGCACGCGGTAGCCGTCCGCCTCGCGCAGCACCGCCAGGCCCCCCGCGACCGGATAGCGATCGGGATCGACCACCAACGTCGCGTTGCTCGGCATACCGAGTCCCAGCGTCGCGCGGCAGAGGCGGAGGCCGTAGGCGCGCGGACCGGCCGCCGCCGGCGCCTCGATCCGGTCGGGGGTAGGGGTGTCGGCGATGAGCCCGCCGGCAAGCGCCGATCCGAACACCGGCAGCATGCGCGGTGTCGAGGGCGGTTCGGCAGCCATCGGTGTTCCTTCCGGAAAGCCGATTGGGGGTTGCAGGGGCGGGGCGAGGGGGTGCCGCAGCCTCGCCAGATCGGCGACCAACTCGGCGGTGCGCTCCCGCGTACGCGCCAGCCGGGCCTCGGGCCCGCCGATCGCCGGGAAATAGGATACGAGCGCGCCGGAACGATGCTGGGCCAGCACGTGGCGCCGCAACGTATGCTCGCGCTTGACGCCGAACACCGCGCACAGCCCGTCGATCGTTCCCGCACCCCAGCGACCGAGCGGCTTCTGCGCATTCTCCAGGCGGGAGACCACCACCGGCGGCAGGCCGAAGTCCTCACCGAGGCGCGCGAGCGTCAGCGCACGGTCGTCGTGGCGCCGCGCACGCAACGCGGCGGCGAGCAGGACGGCGAAGCGCTCCTCGTCCCAGTCGATCGATGCGGGGTCGAGGAACGGCGCGGCCCAGTCGGCCAGGTCGAAATCGGGAGCGTCGATGTCGAGCAACAGCGCGTCCGGCTCGGTCGACAGCGCGGTGGCGATCTGCGTCAACTCGTCGGAGCGCGCGAACACCTCTCCCCGCTCGATCTTCGACAGGCGGATGTAGGGGATGTGCGGCAGCTCGGCCGACAGCCCCATCAGCGTAGGGAACCCTGCGTTCTGGCGGAGCTCGCGAACGCGGTTGGGAAAGACGAAGGCGCGCCAGGGATCGACCGCCGCTCCTTCGGACTCCGCCGGCACTTCGGCGAGCGTCACGGCGACGTCACGCGCGTCGATCGATGCGGCTTCGCGTCACCCACTCCTCACGTCCTCGTCGCCGACCTGCGGTGCTGGCGACGCCGGAGTGGCCTCGCCAGCAAGACTTAGCCTACAGGATCCTTTTGCGGAAGCATCGCAAACACGTAGGGACAGCGGGCCGCCGTACGCGACGGACCCGCTGTCCCATCATCATCCAGTGCGACAGCGCCTGCTTCAATTGGCGAGCACCTTGCGGCGCAGCGTGTCCGCGAGCAGCTCCGGGGCGGCCTCGCTGACGACTTCGAGGTCGAAGTCGTCGTCGATCGCGGTGCAGACGCTTTGCGGATCGATCGCCACGACGCGGGTCAGCTGGGCGTTCGCCACGTTGGTCCCGGGCAGGATGCTCGGCGCCGCCGGCTTGCGGGCCCGGGCCGGCTTCACCGCCGGGCGCGAGGTCGCCTCCATCACGGTGAAGCGCGGATCGCTGCCGGCGAGCTCGGCCATGATCTTGGCGGCGCTCTTGGTGATCTGACGGACGCGCTCCTTGGTAACGCCGGTGTCGTGGTTGACCTCGTCCAGCGTCGCTTCGTCGAACAGGCGGCGCTCGACGACGGTCCGCTGCTCGGCGATGCGGTTCTCGAGGTCGGCGAGCTCGTCGGCCGAGACCGCCACGTTCTTGCCGCGAAACCGCGGCAGGTTGGGATCGACGACCTGAACCTCGCTGCGCTTGGCGCGCGCCCGGCGCTTGAGCTGCGACACGCCGACCTCGCGCAGGTGCTGGACGTAGCCGTCGATCAGCGCGGAGCGGGCACCCATGGTGAAATAGTCGGATGCGCCGGATTCGGTGCGCATCAGCGCGTCCTCGTCCTCGATCATCGTCTCGAGCGAGCTTTCCTCGCCATCGGCGCCTGCCGAGAAGGCGTTGAGCGACACCGTGGTCGCCGCCACCTTCTTGGCGGAGGGACGCTGGTCGGTCATCAGGCGGAAGCGCAGGCTCTGCAGCTCGCCGCGCAGCTGCCAGTTCACGAAGGTGGTGAACTGCGCCTTCTCCGGCTCGTAGCCCTGGATGGCGCGGTGCACGCCGATCGCGCAGCACTGCTCGGCATCGTCCCAGTGAGCGACGAGACCGTACTGGCGGATGAAGTGGCGGATGCGCGGTGCGATCAGCTTGAGGATCTGGGCGAAGGCGCGATCCGCCTCGGCGCGCTGACGGGCCGTCTGCCGAGTGTCGCCGGCGGGCGTATTGGCGATCACCGTGGAAACAGCAGCTTCCAGCGCGGCAGTGGTCTTCGACATCAGCTTTTTCCCCAACCAGCGGGCGGGTGTACCGCCTCGCTTCGTTGAGGTGCTTTTCGCATGTCAGAAGTTAATAGGAGGACAATCCTCCTATCCGTATCTTTACCTAAACCTCCCGCTTCGCGGTGCCGATCCAGAAACCTAGGGTTTCGCTCAGGGAATGACGCTGTCCTGACGCGGATCAATGCCGCGACGGATCGCCTGTCAAAGTTATAGGATGAATTTCGGATTATGCAGGGTTGCCTGCGCGAAATTTCGTAGCGTTCCCGGCAAGCGACTCGCCCGTTAACGAGTCGCGGGCACCGTCAGGCTGCGAAGCGCTCCGGCTGCAGGTTGCGGCGGACATAGTCGAGGAACCACGTGCGGTGCGCGACGGTGGCATTCCCCGCCTGGGCGATGTTCTGGCTGGCACGCGCGGTCCCGATCTGCGCGCACAGCAGGGTGCGGGCGCGCGCCGGGTCGAGTCCGCCCTTGGCGAACTTGATCGCATCGCCGAGGCCGAGGTGGTGGCCCAGATAGGCACTTTGCGCGATCGTCGCGGCATCGTTGCCCACCGGCACCCCGGCACGGCGCAACCCGTCGAGGTTGCCGCGCGCATAGTCGGCGACGGCGTTGATCGACGCTTCCGCGTCGTAGCGCAGCGACAGCAGCGACGCGCGCGCCGACGGCAGAACCCGCCCGTTCTCGCCGATCCAGCCGCGCGCGTTGGCGGCGGCGTTGAGCCAGCTGCCCTTGGTGTTGGCCATTCCCACCCAGGTGCTGCTGAGGAACTGGCCGAGCCCTGCGGCGCTGGAGCGCGGATTGCGCGAGTAGAGCTGCCAGCTGCCGTCGGCGCCCTTCGCCGCCTCGGCGTTGACGATCGCTGCGAGCGCGGGCGCCGGGATGCCGGTGCGTGCCGCGGCGCTGGCGATCGCCTCCTGATGCCGCGCGTTGGGGCCGAGCCCGGTCGCCCGCACCGCCGCCGTCGCGAGGTCCGCGGGCGGGTCGCAGGGCGTCGCGACGGACGTGCTCGGCTGTACGGCGGCGATCGAGGAAGCAGGCGTCGCCGCCGCCTTACGGGCCGGTTCGAACAGCGCCAGCAGCGAGTCGAGCGGCATCGAATCGTTCTCGGGGCAGACGTGCCGATCGCTCGTGGCGTCGTCGCCGTCGCCCAGCGCCGCGCGCCACAAGCGGTCTGACAGCTCCGACCGCGCCTGGCTGTAGATCAGCTCGGCCTTTTGCGTCGGCGAAAGCTGTTGCAGCTCGGCGCGGGTGATCGCGTTCATCGCGCGTCTCGCGCGCGTGCCTGCCGCGCGAGATGAAGCGTGCGGGCGAAGCGGGCGCCGGCGAAGTCGTCGACGGAGGCCTGCTCGACTCCGGCCGCCGCGCGATCGGCCTGTTCGCGGAAGCCGTCGGCGGCGCCTTCGAGCGCGCGCAGCGAACCGTAGCTCTCGATCGCCTGGTGGCGCAGCGCCTCCAGCTCGGCATCGGCAAGGCGGCGCAGCTCGGCAAGCCGCTCGCGCTCCGCACGGGCGCGGGCGAGATACGGCATCGCCGACAGCGTCCAGTCGCCGGCGGCGATGCGGCTCTCGCGCACCATCGCCTCGGTGATCGCCAGACGACCGGCATCGGCCTCCGCCAGCCGCTGGGTGGCGGTGCCGATCGAGGTGCGCAGGTCGTCGACCTCGCGCTGCCGCGCACGAAGGGCGGTGTCGTACGGGGTCTTCATGGCTGCGGTTCCAGCATGGCGCCGAGCGTGGCGAAGGTGTCGGCGGCGTGGCCGCGATCCCCCTTGCCCTGCTTCAGCAGCGTTTCGATCGCGGGCGCGAGGCGGATCGCCTCGTCCACCTCGGGGCTCGATCCGGCTTTGTAGGCGCCCAGCCGCACCATTTCCTCCATGTCGCCATAGGTCGACAGCAGCCGACGCGCGGCGAGGCGGGTCTCGTTCTCTTCCGGCGTGTGGCAGTGGGGCAGAGTGCGCGACACTGACTTGAGGATATCGATCGCCGGATAGCGGCCGCGCTCGGCGATGCGGCGGGTGATGACGACATGGCCGTCGAGGATGCCGCGCACCGCGTCGGCGACCGGCTCATTATGGTCGTCGCCGTCGACCAGCACGGTGAACAGCCCGGTGATCGATCCCTGACCCGGCAGCCCCGGCCCGGCGCGCTCGAGCAGGCGCGGCAGCTCGGCGAAGACGGTGGGGGTATAGCCCTTGGTCGCCGGCGGCTCGCCGTTGGCGAGGCCGATCTCGCGCTGCGCCATCGCGAAGCGGGTGACCGAGTCCATCAGGCACAGCACGTTCAGCCCCTGGTCGCGGAAATGCTCGGCGATCGCGAGCGTCGTCCAGGCGGCCTGGCGACGCATCAGCGCGGGCTCGTCGGAGGTCGCGACGACGACGACGCTGCGCGCCAGGCCTTCGGGGCCGAGGTCGTCCTCGACGAATTCCTGCACCTCGCGACCGCGCTCGCCGATCAGGCCGATCACCGCGACGTCGCACTCGGTCCAGCGCGCCAGCATCGACAGCAGCACCGACTTTCCGACGCCCGAACCTGCGAACAGGCCGAGACGCTGGCCGCGGCACAGCGGCACGAACACGTCGAGCGCGCGCACGCCGGTCTCGACCTTCTCGCCGACGCGGGCGCGGTGCGCGGCGAGGGGCGGGGCGGCCTTGATCGCACGCGGCTCGGCGCCGGCGCGCAGCACGCCCTTGCCGTCGACCGGGCGGCCGAGCCCGTCGACCATCCGGCCGAGCCAGGCATTGCACGGCCGCACCGCGAACTCGCCGGCCGCGAGCAGCGCGCGCGTGCCCGACGACAGCCCGTGCGGGTCGCTGAACGGCAGGCACTGCGCGACGTTCGCGTCGAGGCCGGTGACCTCCGCCTCCACCGTGCCGCCACGCGCCTCGATCCGCACGCGCGAGCCGATCTGGGCGGCGCCGGTCAGCCCCTCCACCTCGATCAGCGCACCGCGCACGCCGACGACCCGGCCGAAGCGCTGGTCGAAGGACAGGCCGCGCAAGGTGCGGGCGGCGGAGGCGAGCGTCTGCACGGCGGGCGTTCCGGTCAGGCGGCCTGCACGGGCAGACGGGCGAGCGCCTCGCTCTCGTAGGCGATCAGCGCGCGGCACTCGGTCAGCGCACGATAATAATCGGCGGCGGCGAGCAGATGGGCGATCCGAGCGCAGATCGCGCGCGGCTCCTCCGCCTCGAACACGTCGACGAGGTCGCCGAGCAGGTTCACCACCTGGTCCTGCTGCGCCGCGCGCCCGTCGTCGCCGCCGATGTAGGCCAGCATGCATGCGAAATAGAGCCGGCGCGCGGGCGTGGTCGCCTCCTGCGGCGACATCACCTCGCGGCCGCGCATCAGCGCGACCTGGTTCTCGACGACGAGGTCGGTGCGCCCCACGGAGCGCATCACCGCGCCGTTGACGATCATCTTCTCGCCGTCCTTGAGCGAAATACGGAGGGTCATCGCGCCGAAGCCTTCTTCTGACAGGTGCTGCTTTCCCCAACTTATAGGCGAGCGGTGCCGCAAACCGGGGAAGGGTGGGCAAAATTTGCCGGGCGCGATTTTTTCGCCGCGATCGAACCGCCGGCAGTGCGGCCGTCCTAAGATGCTTCCTGAACGGGCGTGCGCGGCGACGATGCAGGCGGGCCCACCACCGGGGAGACCATCCTTGAGCCTCTATTCCGCTCTCTATGCCGGCGTGTCCGGCCTCAGCGCCGAAGCCGCCGCAATGGCCGGCGTCGCCGACAACATCACCAACATCAACACCGTCGGGTACAAGGGCACCGACACCCAGTTCCGCACGATGGTGACCGACGGCAAGGCGCGCTCGACCTACTCGGCGGGCGGCGTGCAGGCGGCACCGCGTTCGCTGATCTCGCAGCAGGGCCTGCTTTCGGCCTCGACCAGCGCGACCGACCTCGCGATCGACGGCAACGGCATGTTCGTGACCCGCGACGGCAGCGGTGCGGACAGCGCGGTGTCGTTCACCCGCGCCGGTTCGTTCACCGCCGACAAGCAGGGCTACCTCCGCAACACCGGCGGCTATTATCTGCAGGGGTGGAAGCTCGACAACGCGGGCAACTACACCAACACCGGCGATCTCAACGCGCTGGAGCCGGTGCGGCTGAGCGACCTGACCGGCACTGCCGCACCGACCTCGAAGGTCGCGATGCGCGTCAACCTCCAGTCGACGCAGGAAGCTTATACCGGGGCCTATGCCGCGGGCGACATGGCGAAGGGCACGCTGGCACCGCAGTTTACCCGCGCGGTCACCGTCTATGACGCGCAGGGCGGTTCGCACCAGCTCAACATCGGCTTTACCAAGCGCGGCGCCAACGAGTGGGCGACCGAGATCTACGCGAGCCCTGCCAGCGACGTGAGCGCCGCCAACGGCATGGTCGCGGGCGGCACTGTCCGCTTCAACGGCGACGGCAGCCTCGACCTCGCCGGCAGCTCCAAGGACTTGTTTGGCTCGCTCAACATCGGCTGGACCAACGGCGCGGGATCGAGCCCGATCAAGCTCCAACTCGGCGATGACAAGGGTCTCAACGGCCTGACCCAGTTCGGCAGCGAGTCCGCGCTGATCTCGTCGAGCGTCGACGGCGGCCTGCAGGGCGCGTTCACCGTCCAGGTGTCGGAGAGCGGCCGCGTGAGCGCGCTGTTCGAGGACGGTACCTCGCGCGAGGTGTTCCAACTGCCGATCGCGACCTTCCCCAACCCGGATGGGCTGACCCGCCTGTCCGGCAACGCCTATGCCGCGTCCGACCTGTCGGGCCTAGTGGCGATCAACGAAGGCGGCGCCGCCGGCGCGGGCAAGCTGTCGTCCAACAACCTGGAGGCGTCGACCGTCGACCTGGCGGGCGAGTTCACCAACATGATCCGCTTCCAGCGCGCCTACAGCGCCTCGTCGAAGATCATCACCACGGTGGACGACATGCTGCAGGAAGTCAGCAACCTGAAGCGCTGATGACAGGGGCGGGGTGGCGACACCCCGCCGATTGAAAAGGGCGACCCGTGTCGTTGAACGAAATCTTCGGATCGGCGCTCTCGGGGCTCAACGCCGCCCAGGCCGGCCTGCGCACCGTCTCCAACAACATCGCGAACGTCGGCACCGCCGGCTACGCGCGAGAGAAGGTCGCGACCACCACCGCCGTCACCGGCGGCCGGGTCACCGGCGTCGCGGTGGGAGAGACCACCCGCGTCGCCGACCGCTTCCTCGAATCCACCGTCTACAAGCGCGCCGGCGACGTCGGGAAGGCGGACGCCACCGCCGCCTATCTCGACCGGTTGCAGGCGCTGCTCGGCGCTCCGGGTGCCGAGTCCGGCCTGCCGGCGCGCCTCGACGCCATCAGCCAGTCGGCGATCGCGATGACGGCCAGCACCTCGTCGGTGCAGGCGGTGGCGGGCTTCACCGCCGACGTGCAGGACGCCGTCGCGTCGATGCAGCAGCTGAACGACGACGTCACGATCCTGCGCGGCGACGTGGAGTCGGAGGTCGGCAACAGCATCGATCGCATCAACGGCCTGCTCGTGCGGATCGACGATCTCAACAGCACGGTGTCGCGCCTCGATGCGCTCGGCCGCAGCTCGGCGGGTGCGGTCGACCAGCGCAACTCGGCGGTCGAAGAACTCAGCGGGCTAATGAAGCTGACGGTCCGCGACCAGCCGGACGGCCGGGTCACGATCGAGACCGCCTCGGGCACGACGCTGCTCGACCGGCGACTGCGGCTGCTCTCCTATCCGTCGTCCGGCGAAGGCGTGTCGCAACCCGACTACCCCAGCATCGACATCCGCTTCGCCGACGCCAGCGGTCAGCCCGGTGCGTCGACCGGCGACAAGATCGATTCGGTCGCGGTGGGCGGCAGGCTGGGCGGACTGCTCGACCTGCGCGACCGCACGCTGCCGGCCTTTTCCGAGAAGCTCGGCGTGCTGTTCGGCGGCCTTGCCCAATCGCTCAACGCCGTCTCCAATGCCGGCACCACCGTGCCGCCGCCCAGCCAGCTCACCGGCGGGCAGACGGCGCTCACCGGCAGCGACCGGCTCGGCTTCACCGGCGCAACGACCTTTGCGGTCACCAAGGCCGATGGGACGCTGGTCGCGAGCACCAAGGTCGACTTCACCGCGCTCGGCAGCGGTGCGACCGTCAACGACGCCGTCGCCGCGATCAACGCCGGCCTGCGCGGCGTGGCGACCGCGAGCTTCGTTGACGGCAAGCTGACGCTCCAGGCCAAGGGCTCGGGCACCGGCATGGTCGTCGCGCAGGATGCCAATGCGCCGAGCACGCGGGGCGGCGCCGGCTTCTCGCAGTTCTTCGGCCTCAACGACGTCGTGAAGAGCGACGCGAGCACGCTCACGCCGTCGGGCTTCATCGCCGACGATCGCACCGGCTTCACGGCCGGGGAGACCACGGAGATCGTGCTGCGAGACGCGAGCGGCCGCGCGGTGACGCGCTATTCGATGACCGCGGCCGAGGGCGACACGTTCGGCGACCTGGTGTCGCAGCTCAACGACAGCTCGCTGGGTTCGTTCGGCAGCTTCGCGCTCGACGACAAGGGGCGGATCCAGTTCCAGCCCTCCGCCAGCGTACCGGGCGCGTCGCTGTCGATCCCGTCGGATTCGACCAACCGCTACGGCACCGGCCGCTCCTTCTCCTCGATCGTGGGGCTCACCGGCACCGAGAGCGGCCTGTCGACCGCCGGCGTGCGGCCCGACGTCCTGGCGGATGCGACCAAGCTGCCGCTGGCGCGGTTCCAGGATGGCGTCGCGGTCGGCGGCAAGGCGCTGGGCGCGGCCGACAACCGCGGTGCCACCGCCTTCGCCGATCAGCTCGCCAAGGCGGTGGATCTCGGCCGCGACGGCGTGACCACGCTGGAGCGCTTTTCGAGTCTGCTGCTCGGCAACGCGGGGACCCAGGCGAGCCAGGCGTCCGACGCGCTGGCCGACGCCACCGCCCGGAGTACCGACGCGGTCAACCGCCGCGACAGCTTCTCCGGCGTCAACATCGACGAGGAACTCGCCAACATGGTGGTGCTCCAGAACAGCTATTCCGCCGCCGCGCGCGTGATGACCAGCGCGAGCCAGATGTACGACACGCTCATCGCGATGATGGGCTGAAAGGACGCCGCATGACCCGCATCGCCACTATTCCGTTGCAGCGCACGATGGCGGGCGCGATCCAGCAGGCGCAGCAGAAGCTGGCGGTGAGCCAGACGCAGCTGGCGACCGGCAAGAAGGCACCGAACTTCGCCGCGCTCGGCACGCAGGCGGTCCGCAACCTGTCGGCGCATTCGCTGGTCGCGCGCGAGAAGGCGCATTCCGACGTCGCCGCGCAGGTCGGCACGACCCTGTCGCTGTACGACAGCAACATTTCCGGCCTCGACACGCTGGGCACCGATCTGCGGCAGAGTATCCTCTCGGCAGTCGGCACCGGCAACTCGCCCGGGCTTCAGGACGCGATCAACGTGGCCTTCGACCAGTTCCGCGCGATCCTCAACGCGTCTTCGGGCGGAGCGCCGCTGTTCGCCGGGTCGCAGAGCACGCCGCCGTTCACGCCCGAAACCCTCGCCGACACGGCCGGGCTGGAACCGGAGGCGGCGTTCACCAACGACGGCGTCCGCGCGTCGGCGCGCGTCGGCGACAATATCGACGTGGAATATGGCGTCACCGCCAGCGCGCTCGGCACCGACATGCTCGCCGCGTTCCGCACGCTGGCCGAGATGGGGGCGGTCGGCGACACCCCCACCGCCGAACAGACCCAGGCGCTGCGAACGGCACTCGGCCAGATCGACGGGGCGATGGGCGGCATCCGCAACATCAATGCCGAGAACGGCCGCAAGCAGACGCAGCTGGAGACGCTCGGCACCCGCGCCGACCAGCGTGGACTGGTCTATCAGGACATCATCAGCCGCAACGAAGACGCCGATCTCGGGCAGGTGGCCATCGATCTGGCGCAGCAGAAGGCGGTGCTGGAGGCGAGCTATTCGGTGTTCGG
Organism: Sphingomonas mangrovi; assembly: GCF_047975845.1. Lineage (NCBI taxonomy): Bacteria > Pseudomonadati > Pseudomonadota > Alphaproteobacteria > Sphingomonadales > Sphingomonadaceae > Sphingomonas > Sphingomonas mangrovi. The sequence continues at coordinate 74,590 of NZ_JBIUCZ010000005.1, forward strand.
CCAGCTCTCCGGCCTCAGCCTGGTCAACTATCTCCGCTGACCGCCGGCCCGGAACGCCTCCACGCGTTCCGGGCCTTTCTTCGTCGTTAGCCGCGCGGCTCAGGCCGCGGGAAGCTGGACCGACTTAGTATTGGTTGCGAGCAGGTCGGCAATGGCGCCGGCCGGGCTCGCGGCGGGCAGCGCAGCCATCGCCTTGCTCAGCGCTGCGGGATCGATCGCGCCGACCGGATCGGTCAGCACGTCGAAGGTCGCCGCCGTCGGCAGCTTCGCAAACGATCCGGCGTAGCGCGACTTCAGGCGAGCCAGCGGCGCTTCGCGTCCCAGCATTGCCAGGCCGATCGCCTGGCGCAGCACGATCGTCTGATCGACGTCGTTGAGCGCGCCGGGGCGCGGCAGGTTCGCCTCGTTGGTGGCGACCAGGCTCGTCCAATCCTGCTTCTGCCAGAGGATCTCGCTGCGGATGCGGTTGCCGTCGGGCACGTCCTGCAACACCGCCAGCGCCTCGCTGGTCCGGCCGAGCAGGTGCAGCGCGGTCGCTTCCACCCGGTGGCGGTCCCACAGCATCTGCTCCGGATAGAGCGGCCCTTCGCTGGCACGCAGCGCGCCCAGTGCGCGATCCGGTCGCGCGGCGAGGATGTAGAGGCTGGCGACGCGGACCGACAACGGTCCCTGCGCCAGGTCGCGGGCGCGCGCGGTCAGCTGATATTGCAGCAGCTCGGCGGCGCGGCCGTAGAGCCCCGCGGCCTGGAGCCGGTCGGCGAGGCGGCTGACCAGCAGGTCGCCTTCGGCGCCGCCCGGCGCGAGATCGCGGAAGTCCCAGTAGAGCCCGGCCGCCTTGTCGAGCGGCATCCCGCTTTGCGGCGCCAGCGCCTGGGTGAACTGCGTGCGCAGCGACACGAGCGTCGGCCCTGCTTCCGCGCCGAGGTCGAAGTAGCGGAACAGCGCGGCTCCGGCGGCGAGCGAACGGTAGGTGTCGTGCCGGTCGGCGCTCAGCCGCACGGTCAGCTGCAGCGCGCGCTGTTCGATGTCGCCGCCGCGCCAGGTGAAGCGGATCTGGTCGAGCTGCTTGAGCGCGTCGGCGGGAAGGATGCTGTGGTCGGCGACGCCGGCTTCCAACGTGCTCAGCCGGGCATCCATCCGCTGCTCGGCGGTGCCGCTCAGCCCGACTCGGTCGAGCCGTAGCCGCCCCGCCTGCGCGTCGCCGAGCGCGAGATAGGCGCGGCCGCGATAGAGGTTTGCGGCGGGGTCTCTGTCGGGCAGCAGCGCCAGCCATTTGAGTGCCTGCGCCGGTCGGCCGCCCTCGACCGCCGCGCGCGAGGCGGCGAGCACGAACGGCGCGCGCTGGCGCCCGGTCCGCGCGTTGATCGCCGGCAGCGCGCAGTCGACCTGCGCGATCGCCTGCTGCGCGAGCCCGGCCTCGCCCATGCCGCGCATCCGCCAGGCGCAGGCCTCCGCATTGGTGGCGAGTTCGGCACCGCCGAGTGCCTCGAGCGCTTCGGCATACTGCCCCATCTGGATCAGCGCCGCGCCGCGCGCGAGCTGCCACGCGGGGACCAGCGCGAGATCGGGGTCGTCGCTCCTGGCGACGTCGAGCACGCCCAGCGCCTCGCTGCCGAGCCCCTGTCCGACAAGGCTGCGGGCATAGGCCCAGCGCGCCTGCTGCCGGGTCTCGGCCGTGCTGGCGGCAAGCGCCGCCCAGGCGTCGGCATAGGGCAGGATCGTCCATGCGCCGGGGCCGGTGATGGTCGGCTGTTCCGCGAGCGCCGCCGCGAAGCCGGGAAAGCGCGGCTTCGAGGGAGTGGGGGCGGAGGTCGGCGCCGGGGCGATCGGCGACGCCTCTGCGGAAGGTGTGGTATCGGCGGGCACTGCCGACGAAGCCTCGTGCGCGACCGGGCTCGCGGCGGCGGCGAACAGCAGCAGGGCGGCGGGCTTCGCCATCACAAAATCCCCAGCAGCGGCAGGGCGACGCCGCCGGCGATGCAACCGACCAGGAACAGCGCGGCAAGCAGCGCCGTCGTCTTGCCGCTGCGGGCAGCGCCGGCCGCGGCCGGTCCGCTTCCGACCTGCGGGGCGGGGGCGGCACCCGTCGGCGCCACATCGCCCCGGCGGCGCTGCGGCGTCGGCGCGGCGCCGCCCGAATTGACGACGCGCATGCGTGCGGGTTTCTGATCGTGGCTCATCGCGCGTCCCGGAGTGAGAGTTTCCATTCTATTATAGAGGGAAGGCGGCTGCGTTCGGCGTCCGCGCAGCGTTGCCGGAGCTTGTCGATGCGATCCTTTCTCCTTTCCGCCCTGGCGCTGTCGCTCGCGACGGCCGGCGTGCCCGCGCACGCCTCGGGCGGCGCAGGGGCACCGCATCTCGTGACGATGGACGAACTGGCAGTGCCGATCGTCGACGGCGCGCGGGCCGACGGCACGTTGCGTTTCCAGCTGGTGCTGGAGGCGAAGGACGAGGGCGCGGCGCACGCGCTGACCGCGGCGCTGCCGCTGCTGCGTGCGGCGGCCTTGAGCGAGGGGCTGGAGTTCGCGCGGCTCTACGCCTCGCCGCGGCTTCCCGTCGACGCGCGGCGCCTGGCGTCGCGGCTGACCGCGGCGCTGCAGGCGCAGAAGCCCGGCATCGCCCGCGTGCTGATCGTCAAGGTGATGGCGGTTCCGGCCTAGTCCTGCCGCGGCGGGTCCGCCGGGGCGATCGGCTCGTCGAGCCAGTCGTGCGGCAGCGGCACCGTCAATTCCTGCTCCAGCATCTGGACGACCCGATCGAGCGCCAGCAGCAGCGTCTCGTCGTCGCGCTTGGCGGCGTCGCGCATCTGCGAGACGATGTGCTCGACGGCCTCCGGTGCGAATTCGGTGCGGATCTCGGACGCGCGGATCGCCACCATCGCCTCGCGCGCGAGCTCCTGCAGCGCGGCCCGTTTCTCGTCGGAGAGCGATTCCCGCGGCGTGCGATCGAGCACGCAGATCGCGCCAAGCGCTAGGCCATCCTCATCGACGAGCGGCGCCCCCAGATAGAAGCGGACGCCGTCTTCCGGCGTGACGAGCGGATTGGCCGAGAAGCGCGTGTCGGCGGTGGCGTCCAGCACGCACAGCGTCTCGCCGGGCTTGCGCACCGCATAGCTGCAGAAGGCGACCTGCCGGGGCAGTTCGCCGGGCAGCCCGATCGCGACCGGGCACCATTGCCGCTCGCGATCGATGATCGTCAGCGCGGCGATCGGCGTGTCGAGCAGCGCCGCCGCCCGCTCGACGATCGCGCGCAGCGCATCGTTGCTGCGGATCGCGAGCACGCCGGACGCGAAGACGGCCGCCTGTCGCAGAGTTTCGCTCGGGTCCGCGGAAATGGCCAGCTGCTCCTCGTCGCCGCTCGCGCCTCCGCGAGATCGGGCTGCGCTGTAATCGTGGAATGGAGACGCAATTGCAATTAGGTAGTTATGCGTGCCCGTTACTGGACGGAATCAAGGGCGCGCCGCTGTATTTCGTGCGCCGGGCGGTGGACTGGAGACCGGGTATCGCCGCGCCAGTGCCATGCTGAGCTTCGCGGCGCCCTTGGGCGTCATCTGCCCCAGGATCATCGCCGCTGAACGCTCGCGCATCTTCTGCGCGACCTTCATCTGCACGTCGAGGTCGAGCTGCTCGAGCACCACCGCGGCCTGCGCCGGCTTCATCGCCTGATAGATGCGGGCGAGGTCGTCGTACTGGTCGCGCTCCTGTTCCATCCGGCCGGCGCTCCGCGTCGGCTCGGCAGCGGGGGCGGCGTCGGCCTGCTGGCGGGCGTCGAGGTCGGCCTTCAGCCGGGCCTCGGCGGCGCGGGTCGCCTGCTCGCGCAGGTCGAGCGCGCGCTTGCGCTCGGCCACGGCACGGTCGCGGGCGTTCATCTCTCCGCCGATCGCGGCACCGAGCCGGGTCTGCGCCGGCGCGCCGCCGCCGGCGACGTCTGCCGTGTCGGGGGAGGCGGCGCTCACCCCGTTGGCGACCGCGGCGGCGGCGGCCACGGCGGCGGTCAGCGCCAGCAGCGAAGGACGCCGGATCATGCCGCCACCTCGTCGGTCTCGGGCTGATCGGCGGCGGGACGATTGGCGTTGCTGGCAGCCGCCATCAGCCGCTCGGCGGTGTTGTTGGCGATCTCGATCATCACGCCCAGCTCGTCGGCCATGTTCTTGCCCTCGTCGATCACGCGTGCGGTGGACGCCGACTCGATCAGCGCGCTCTTGAGCTCGGACAGCACGCTGCGCGCCTGCGCGGTCGAGCGGTCGAGCGCCCCGACCACGTCGGTCAGCGCGCCTTCCTTCACCGCCTTGAGCGAGCGCATCATCCGCACGCTCTGCACCAGCACGGCAAGGCACAGCGCCATCGTGGCGATGTTGGTGAGCACGGCGAAGTTCATGACTGGCTGTCCTTGGCAACGTCCGTCACCAGACGGATCGCGATATTGTTGCGGCGCTGTCCGATCTGCGCGCGGCCCAGCGTGACTCCGCCGCACTGGATGTCGAGCGGATCGTCCGGGCTCTGGTGGAGGGCGATGGTCTGGCCGATGGCGAAGTCCTGGATCTCCTGCAGCGTCAGCGGCTTCTCGCCGAGCACCACGTCGACCAGCACCTCGGTCTTGCGGATCTCCGCGCTCATGTGCGCTTCCCACACATTGTCGCCCGCGAACTTCTCGCCCATGAACCGCTGGCCGAGCTGATGGCGGACCGGCTCGATCGTGGCGTAGGGCAGCAGCACGCTGAACTTGCCGCCGCGACCCTCCATGTCGACGCGGAAGGTGGCCACCGCGCAGATGTTGGTCGGCGCGGCGATCGCGGCAAAGCGCGGGCTGGTCTCGATCCGCTCCAGCTTCATGGTGTTGGGGGTGATCGACTTCAGCGCCGCGCTCATGTCGGCGAGCGCGAGCTGCAGCATGCGCGCGACCAGCCCGGTCTCGATGCTGGTGAACCCGCGCCCGTCGATCACCAGTGGCGCCGCGCTGCGACGCCCGCCGAGCAGCGCGTCGACCACGGCGTAGATCAGGCCGGAATCGACCGTGATCAGCCCGTAGTTCTCCCACTCCTCGACCCGGAACACCCCGATCATCGCCGGGAGCATCACGTGGCTCATGAAGTCGCCGAAGCGGATGGTGTTGATTTCCTCCAGGCTGACGTCGATCGCGTCCGACGTCAGGTTGCGCATCGACGTGGCGAAGGTGCGGACCATACGGTCGTACACCACCTCCAGCATCGGCAGCCGCTCGTGGCTGATGACGTTGGATTCGATCACCGCCTTCAGCCCGACCTTGGGCTCCGGGCGCGTGTCGAGGTCCCCGAACAGCGCGTCGATGCCGGCCTGGTCGAAGGTCGCATCCCCGCCCATCGGCATCACCGGCGGGTCGGGGAGGGCGAAATCGTCGAAATCGTCGCTCATTGCTGGATCAGGTCCTGGATCAGCACGTCCTTCACCTTGCCCGATCCGAGCGTGGCGTTGGCGCGCACCAGCATCTCTTCCTTGATGCGGAACACCGCGGCGGAGCCGGCGAGGTCCTCCGGACGGAGTTCGCGCAGGAACGGCTGATAGGCGTCGAGCAGCAGCGGCAGCTTGTCGCGCAGCGCGTCCGGCGTGGCAGCCGCCCCAGGTACGAGCATGAAGTGCAGCTTGAGGAAGTGGCTGCCCCCGTCGGCGTTGCGCAGGTTGATGACCATCGCCGGCACGTCGACGAACGCCTCGGCACCGTCGCCGTGACCCTCGGCGCTTTCGTCTTCCTCCGCTGCCTCGCCGTGCTCGGCGGTGGTTCCGGCCTCGGCCTCGCCGCCCATCAGCGCATAGGCGCCGCCGCAGCCGCCCGCGAGCAGCACGGCGGCGGCCGCAGCGACGATCATCATGCGCTTGCGCTTGTTGGGCTGGGGCTTGGCCGGTGCGGCGGTGCCTTCGACCTCGGTGCTGACCTGCTTGTCTTCTGCTGACACTGACTTCGCCCCTGAACCGCTTGCCTCGGCAAGCCGCTGAATTTGCGTGGCGTCCGAACCCGGACGGCCGTTTCCTTCCTATTATAGAGCGGTGAGCGGGCAACTTTTGCCTAGCGGACACCGGATGCAGATTTTTCGAAGAGGCCGCGGATGGACATCTCCTCCTATGTGCTGCTCAGCCATGAACAGGCGCTCCGGCGAAAGCTGGACGTCGCCGCCAACAACATGGCGAACATGAGCACCGCGGGGTTCAAGCGCGAGCAGCCGGTGTTCCGCGAATATGTCGAGCGGGCCGACCAGGCGATGGTGCCGGACGCAAAGAAGACGTCGTTCGTGCTCGATTTCGGCCAGGTGCACGACACCGCCTCGGGCAGCTTCGAGGCGACGAGCAATCCGCTCGACGTGATGATCGACGGCCCGGGCTATCTTGCGGTCGAGACGCCGGCGGGCGGCACCGCCTATACGCGCGCGGGCTATGTGAAGGTGCTCGACAGCGGCGATCTCGGCACCGCCGGCGGCCAGCGCATCCTGGGCGAGGGCGGCAAGCCGATCAACGTGCCGGTCGAGGAGCAGGCCAACCTCTCCGTCACCGACGACGGCACGGTGATGGGCCGCGAAGGCCCGCTCGGCCGCATCGCCGTGACCGTATTCGACGACGAGCGCGGGGTCGCCCCGCGCGGCGACGGCATGTTCGACGCGCAGAACGGCCGCGAACTGCCCGCCGCCGAGACCAAGCTGCGCTCGGGCGGCATCGAAAGCTCCAACGTCCAGCCGATCGTCGAGACCACCTCGATGGTCGAGATCCTGCGCGCCTATCAGACCAGCGTGCAGCTTTCCCAGAGCCTGTCGGACATGCGCAAGAGCGCGATCGACCGGCTCGGCCGCTTCAGCTGATCCTCCTCTCTTCCTTTTTCTCTCGAAAGGTACGCCATGCGCTGTCTCTCCACCGCCAGCACCGGCATGCTGGCCCAACAGACCAACGTCGATGTGATCTCGCACAACATCGCCAACATGAACACGACCGCGTACAAGCGGCAGCGGGCCGAGTTCCAGGACTTGCTCTACCAGAACGTGTCGCGGCCGGGCGCTGCGACCGGGCCGGACAGTAAGGTCCCAACCGGCATCCAGATCGGTCTCGGCGTCAAGACGGGCGGTGTCTATCGCATCCATGAGCAGGGCACGCTGCAGCAGACCGACAACCGCTACGACCTGGGCATCCAGGGCCGCGGCTATTTCCAGGTGACGCTGCCGAGCGGCGAGACCGCCTATACCCGCGACGGCGCCTTCCAGCTGTCCGACCAGGGCGAGCTCGTCACCACCGACGGCTATCCGGTGCAGCCGGGGATCACCGTCCCGCAGGACGCGGTCGACGTGTCGATCTCCAAGACCGGCGAGGTCCAGGTGAAGACCGCCGGCGCCCCCGAGATGCAGACGGTCGGTCAGCTCCAGCTCGCGACCTTCGTCAACGAGGCGGGGCTCGAGGCGCAGGGCGGCAACCTGCTGCTGGAAACCGCGTCGTCGGGCCAGCCGACCGTCGCGACGCCGGGCGATCCCGGCCTCGGCACGCTGCAGCAGGGCTTCGTCGAGGCGTCGAACGTCAACCCGGTGGCGGAGATCACCGCTCTGATCACCGCGCAGCGCGCCTATGAGATGAACAGCCGGGTGGTGAAGACCGCCGACGAGATGCTCTCCACCACGAGCCAGCTGCGGTGATCGGGCGGCTGTCTCTCGTCGCGCTCGGCCTCGTCACCGCGCTTCCCGCGGCGGCACAGACCGGTGCTGCGGCCGTCGAGGTGCCCGTGCTCAGCCGCGCGGTCGCGCGCGGCCAGCTGCTAGGGCAGGACGACTTCGCGTCCGAGCCGCGGACACCGGCGCAGGCGCGCAACGCGCTGCCGGTGGGCGATGCGGTGGGCAAGGAGACGACCCGGCTGCTGCCGGCCGGCACCGTAGTTCGCGCGAACGACGTGATCGCCCCGCGGCTCGTGCGCCGCGGCGAGCCCGTCACCATCACCATCCGGTCCGCCGGGCTGGCGATTGCCACCGGCGGCCGCGCCCTTGCGAGCGCCGGGGCAGGGGAGATGGTGCGCGTGGTCAATCTGTCCACCAACCGCACGCTCGACGCTGTGGTCGAGGGTCCGGACGCCGTGCGCGTGACTGCGCCGTGAAGCTGCAGCGGAGTTTGGCTTCCATGAACAAGACCCTTCCCCTGCTGATCGTCGCCGGCGCCGCATTGTCGGGTTGCGGCACGGTCGGGAACCTCAAGATGGTGGGCAAGGCCCCGCCGCTGAGCGAAGTCGGCCAGGTCGACGCACCGTATCTCGAGCGATCGCTTGGCGAAGCGGGCGCGACCCAGCGCCGCACCGCGATGACCCCGCCCGGGGCGGTGCAGACGCCCAGCGCCTCGCTGTTCCGCGCCGGCGCGGGCGCGTTCCTGGGCGACCAGCGCGCCGCGAGCGTCGGCGATATCCTGACGATCCGCATCAACATCGCCGACCGGGCGGAGGTCGGCAATTCGACCAGCCGCTCGCGCGCCGGGTCGGAGAACGCCAGCGTCGCGTCGCTGCTCGGCCTGCAGAAGCTGCTGCCGGGCAACGGCACCAACCTCGCCAGCACCAACTCGCAGTCGCAGAATTCGGGCGGTGGCAACATCAGCCGCAGCGAGACGATCAACATGACCATGTCGGCGATCGTCACCAACGTGCTGCCCAACGGCAATCTGGCGATCCGCGGCCGGCAGGAGGTGCGGGTCAACTATGAACTGCGCGAACTGATCGTCACTGGCCTCGTCCGCCCGCAGGACATCTCCCGCGACAACAGCATCGCCCATTCGCAGATCGCCGAGGCGCGGATCAGCTACGGCGGCCGCGGCCAGCTCAGCAGTGCGCAGCAGGCGCGCTGGGGCCAGCAGATCTACGACGCGCTGTTCCCGTTCTGAGGGCGCCTTTGAAAGGCGTGTCGACCCGAAAACGGCGTCGAGGGCTCCCCGCCTTCGGCGCCGTTTTCGCGTGCCCTCGGGGCAACACATCCCGATGCGAGGCTGACCGCGAAAAAACATGATCGCTGACGCCGCTCGGCCGAAAACTTTCCCAAAATGAAAGCACAGGCCGCTGGGGCGGCCGGTCGGGGGTCAGCGAGCTGACCCATGATCGCAGAAGCGATCTTCATTCCAGAAGGAAGTATTATCATGGGTATGTCCGTAAACACCAACATTGGCGCGATGGCGGCTCTTCAGAGCCTCAACTCGACCAACAAGGACCTGTCGACGGTTCAGAGCCGCATCAACACCGGCCTGAACGTGTCGTCGACGAAGGACGATTCTGCCAAGTACACGGTTGCCCAGACGCTTCGCGGCGATCAGGGCGTCCTGACGGCGGTCGGTTCGTCGCTCAGCCGGGCGAAGAGCACCACCGACGTGGCGGTGGCCGGTGCGGAGCAAATCTCCGACATCGTCAACCAGATGAAGGCCAAGGCGAAGGAAGCGTCGGACGAAGGCCTCGATGCCGACAGCCGCGCTGCGATCGCCAAGGACTTCGGCGCACTGAAGGATCAGATCGGCTCGATCATCGATTCTTCTTCCTTCAACGGCACCAACCTGCTGAAGAAGGAAGACGCCGCTGCCCCCGGTAGCGGCTCGGTCAAGGCGCTGATGTCGACCGACATCACCAACGGCACCACGCTGACCGTTGCGAACCAGGACTTCTCCACCGACGTTCTGGACGCGATCTCGGCCGGCGCCGTCGATACGGCCGCCAACTCGAAGACCATGCTGACCACGCTCGACACCGTCGGGAAGGCGATCAACACCAAGCTGAGCACGCTCGGCGCGGCGTCGCGCAACATCGACGGTCAGTCGTCGTTCGTCAGCAAGCTGTCGGACACGATTGCGGCCGGCATCGGCAACCTCGTCGACGCCGACCTCGCCAAGGAGTCTGCCAAGCTGCAGGCTCTGCAGGTCAAGCAGCAGCTTGGCGTGCAGGCGCTGTCGATCGCCAACCAGGCGCCGCAGACGATCACCTCGCTCTTCCGTTAAGGGAGGCGGGAACCGCCCGTTTCCCCAACGCGGGCGGGATCGCGATGAAGCCGGGACGGACCCTACCGTCCCGGCTTCTTTTTTTCGCGCCGGCGAGGGTGTTTTCCCTCGCTGCTGCGCGCTGCCTCAGGCCCGTCGCGATCGTGACGCGCCTATAATGAGTGCAGCAGGAGGTACGCTTGTTCGCCAGGGCCAGGGCCATCACCGATCCCACCGGTATCCGTCTCAACGTCGTCGTGGAGGCGCAGGCCGACGGGCCCACGCTCGTGCTGGAGCGGCCGAACGTCCGCGGCCGGCCGCGTGCGGTGCTCGACGCCTATGGCGCAGAGCTGCTGTGGGGCTTCATCATGTCCGCCCGGATCGCGGGCGACCAGCCGCTTCCCGACGAATGCACCGACGGTGCATGCACCACCCGGCTGCGGCTCGCTGCGTATCCCGAGCCGGCGATCTTTCTCATCCAGGCCGGGCTCGATCGCCCGCTGGAGATCCCCGCATCGCTCTGGGATCGGCTCTATGCCGAGCTCTGCCTGATCCTCGCGCATCTGCGCGCGTTTCGTCGGCAGCGAGAACTCGAACTGCCTTGATCCAGAGCATTACGCAGAACCCCTTACTTCTGCTCCACGCAGTTCTGCGGCATCAGCCGCGCCCTGAGGCCGGCGAGCGCCGCATGCCGAACGCGAGGACGTAGACGAGGGGTATGATGGTTCCGCTAGACTCCAGCCGTGCAGTTCGTGCGGAACCCGCCGTCGTCAGGACGAACCCGGTCGAGTACCGGGTGACCCTGACCCTCTCGGTCGAGGATGCGGCGGCGCTCTGGACGGCAGCCGCCGCCAAGACGATGCGGACCTCCGCCCTGACGCACGAGGATGTGCTCGACACGCTCGGTGCGTGCGAGGAGGCGGAGATCGCCGACTGCCTGGCCGCGCTGCTCCTCCCGATCGACCTGGCGGGTTGCCGCGCGCAGGACCTGCGCATCGACGCCGTCCCCGTCCTGGCCGCGGTTCCGCCGGTCGCGGCGCTCGGCCTGCTCGGTCCTCCCGGGCGCCAGGCCGCCTGAAACCACGCGCTGACGGCCAAAGCCGCGGCGCTCCTCCCGTGTCACTCGCCAATCTGCCGAAGCGTGGGCGCACAACGCCCACGTGCGCAAGCTAGCGGATCGCCCCCGTCATTCATCACCCTGACGGAAGTCTGGGTCCATTCGCGCTGCGCGCGAGGTATGAGCGGGGACAGCCACCGCATCTACCTCGTGCGGCGCCATGTACCGGTGGGAGCTCTTCGACGGGTCGCGGTGATGAGCGTCCCGGTCTCGAAGATGCGGGCTGGCGAGGAACTGGGGCGTATCGACATTCATCGTTGAAGTCCTGAACTCCCCCCTTCATCCGTTCGCCTCGAGGTGCCGTCGAGCTTGTCGAGACGGCGTATCGAGAGGTCGGCATTCGCGGCTCTCTCGATACGGGCTCTCGACAAGCTCGATCCCCACTCGAGACGAACGGGAAATGCGTGAATGTCGATCCGACCTAGATCCCTCCCTAAGAAGAGCGTTGAAGCCGCAAGGGGACACGCCCCGTGGCGCCGATCGGCGTGAGATCCCGACGGCAGCAGCCTTCACCACCGTCCTGCGTCCCCTACCGGCAAACAAAAAAAGACCCGCCGCAGCACGATCGCTGCGGCGGGCCCGTGTCGACCGATGTAGGTCAGCTTGGGATCAGAACTCGTTCCAGTCGTCGTCACCGCCGGCACGCACCAGCGCGGGGACGGCCGCTGGCGGAAGCGGGCGGGCCGGCGCGGCGAGGCGCTGGTCGAGCGTTCCGGCCGACCGCTGCGGGCGATCGATGCGGCCTTCCTCGACGCGGAAGTGCGAGGTCTGCTCGGTCATGACCGTCACCTCGTTGCTGAGGTTGCGCGCGGCAGCCGACGTTTCTTCGACCATCGCGGCATTCTGCTGGGTCGAATGGTCCATCGTGCTGATCGCGGCCGAGATCTCGGTGATCGCCGCCGACTGCGCCTTGTTGTCCGCCGCCATCGTGCCGAGCAACTGGTGGACCTGGCCCACATCGCCCGAGATGTCGGAAAGCGCGCCATCGACCTTCTGCACCGCTTCGACCGCCGTCACGATATCCGCCTGGGTGACGGTCAGCTGATCGCGGGCGCGCTTCGCCTCTTCCTCGGCGCGCATTGCCAGAGCGGAGACCAGGTCGGCCACCACCGCAAAGCCGCGACCGGCGTCGCCGGCGCGTCCGGCCTCGACTGCCGCGTTCATCGCGAGCACCCGGGTCTGGAAGGCGATCTTGTCCACGCCCTCGATCACCGAATCGATGCCGCGGGCGCTGTCCGACACGCGGTTCATCGCCTGCACCGCTTCGTCGGCGATGGCGCGGCCGCCGTTGACGGTCGAGATCGCCTGGTCGGCGCGATGCACGGTGTCGCTGGCGGCGACCGCGGTCGCCTTCAGGCGGCTGTCGATCTGCGTGAGCGACGCGGAGGTTTCCTCCAGACTCGCCGCATTGGCTTCGGTGCGCCGCGCGAGGTTCTCCGAGGCGTGGGCGATCTCACCCGAGCCGGTGCGAACCGATGCCGTGCTTTCCATCACCGCCCCGATCAGCGTGCGCAGTTCGGTCAGGGCACCGTTGAAGTTGCCCTTCAGCGCCGCATAGGACGACGGGAAGTCGGCGGTGATTTCCGCCGTCAGGTCGCCCTTGGCGAGGGCGCCGAGATGCTCGTTGAGCACCCGGACCACCTCGGTCTGGGCGGCGGCCTCCTGCTGCTGGTGCACCGCGGCGTCGCGGAAGGTCAGCATCGCGCGGGTCAGCCGGCCGACGCAGTCGCTGTAGTCGGTGTACTGGATCGGGCTGGTGAGGTCGCCGGCGGCGACGCCCTCCATGCGCACCACCGTCGTGACGTACGGATCGGCGATGGCGCTGCGATAGAAAGCGCCGACCACCACGGTGAGCACGACGAACAGTCCGCTGAGAACGAGCGAGACCCATCCGTCGAAGAAATAGCCGACGAGCCCTTGCGCCGCGATCAGCGCCGTGAAGGTGCCGAACGCGATCTTCAGCTTCGTGCGGACAGGCGCGATCGCCCGGAACCAGTACATGCGTGGCCTCCTCCAGCCCAAGTCGTGGATCGTTGTGATCCGCAGATTGTGACGGTTCGCCCCACAATGGGTGTGAAAAAGAACCGTTCCTATCCCGTTATAGAAGGCAGGAGGTCGCTTCGGCGGCGATCGGCATTACCATCACAGCGTTTCCGAAACGGAGCCGAATGGAGGAAAAGGGCGCAAGTCTGGCGCACCGGCGGTCGAATAGAGCATTTTTCAATCAGTATGCGTCCTAGCCGGCGGCAGCGAAGTAGTTGGCGCATTCGGCTGGTGTGAAGGCATCGAGGCTTTCGTCAATGACACTCCAGAGGTGCTCGATGGTGCGCGCAGCGGCCTTGCGCAGCAGCGTCTTGAGCTTGGGAAGGTGTTCTCGATCGGGTTGAGTCGGGGCTGTAGGGTGGGAGGAACAGCAGGAGCCGCGCCCCATCCGCCCAGATGGTTTCACGCACCGCGTCTCCTTTGTGGGCGGGAAGGTTACCGAGGATCACGACGTCGTTGGGCTCGAGCGTCGGCGCGAGGAACTGTTGAGTGTAGGCAAAAAACCACTCGCCGGTTATCGGCCCGTAGAGCACCATCGGCGCGGTCATGCCGGTCAACCGGAGCGCGCCGACGAAGGTGGTGGTCTTCCAAATGGCCATGCGGGATGGCGGCGCCGAGCCGCTGCCCGCGCGGCGCGGCCGTGGAGGCGCGCCATCTTCGTGTGCGCGCTGGTCTTGTCGATGAAGACGAGGCGATGCGGGTCGAGGTCGAGTTGGCCCTCCGACCATTTCCAGCGCCGCTTCAGGACGTCGGGACGGTCCTGCTCCGCGGCATTCCCGGACTTTTTTTGTGCGTGATCCGGCAACGCGCGAAGAAGCGCCACAGACCCGCGACGCTGATCGCGACGCCGTGCCCCGGCAAGCTCGATGCGCAGGCCCGCCCGCGTGATGTCCGGCTGTCGCTCGACCGCGCCCAGGATCAGGTCCGTATGCGCCTCAATCCGGCGCGAGCGGCGGGCGCCGCCTTGGCGCTTCGGCGTCGCATCACCCTTCGCGTTCGCAAGCGCGTTCCACCGGATCGCGCTCGACGCGCTCACCCCGAACCGCGCCGCCGACTGGTGACACGACGCACCAGCCGCGACCGCCGCAAGCACACGCTCCCGAAAATCCAACGACAAAGCTCGCGTCATGCATGCCGGCCGCCGATCCCGGCGGGCAGCCTGGAACCACATCGGTCCCGTTTTGTGAATCCCCGTCGAAACAGTCAGCTCGAAACATGCTCCGGGACCGGCGGCGGGAGGGTTCGCCCGCGCCAATCAGATGGACTACTATCTGCTTTGAAGACCTGTCCAAATGGACGGAACGGCCGAAACTACGCCGGTCGGGCTTCACCTCTGGTACAGGATCACAGCGGGCTGGATGCTCCTCGCTCTACCCACCCGGCCGGGCTGTTGTGCTATCAGATCCTTACGCTCACTGTTCCGGCAGCGGGTCGAAGCTGATTGTCGAGCGGATATCTACCGTGTCCGGCCCGATCGCCATCGGGCACGTGACGCCCGGCATTACCGCGACGTCGAACAGCTCGGTGATGAAGCCCTCTAGCTTCAGCCATTCCACGATGTCGCCGGTCGCCAGATCGACGACCAGCACGCCGCACCACGGCTCCGCGTCGCGACCGCGGAGCGCCTCGTCCAGCGCCAGGCCGGCGAAGGTGCCGTTGCGGGGCTTGGAGACGGTGACCAGCGCATGGCCGGCGTGGATCGACATGCCGCGCAGGAAGCCGGGGCAGAAGGCGATCGTGGTCTTCTGCCCGCTCTCCAGATCGACCCGCACGATCTCGCCGCGGCCCGAGTCGAGCACATAGGCCGCGCCGTCGTGAAGCCGGGGGCTGTGCGGCATGGAGAGCTGGTCGGTGACGATGCGGCCGGTATCGACCTCGATTAGGACACCGCCCTCGTGCCGCCGCTCGCGCCAGCCGGTGACGATGTCGCTGCGGCTGACCGCGGTGACATAGCGTGGCTGACCGCCGTCGAAGGCGACGCCGTTGAGATGGCAGCGGTCTTCGGGTGCGAGGCGCGAGATGAACGGCGGCTTCCAGATCGGCCGGAAACTGTGCACCAGATCCAGCGTGGCGAGGCAGCTGTACTTGGTGTTGACGAAGATCACCCGCCCTTCGTCGTCGGTACCGACCTCATGGATGTCAACATCGCCGACGGTCTGGGCGTTGCGCGGCACCAGCGCCATGTCGAACTGGCCGTTGGCGCGCTCGCCCGGACGCAGCATGTTCTCCAGCCGCCACACCTGCGAAAGCGCGCCCAGGTAGAGCCGCCCTGGCTGGTAGCAGAGCCCCATCGCGCGCACGAAATTCTGCTGGTTGAACGAAACCGTGCCGTTGGCGAGCAGCCCGACCAGGAACAGCTGACCCGTCTGGTAGGAGGTGAAGGCGAAGCTGGTGCGATGGCTGCGCAGCCAGTCCGCCAGACCACGCGAGACGGTGAGCTGCGTGCCTGTCTGGGCCACGGCCGGCACCGTGTCGCCCCGTGGCGCCGGCGTGGCCACGGTGCCTTCAGTCGCTTGGTCCGTCATGCAGTGCCTTCCATTAAGCCGCAGCGCCTGCCGACCCGGCTCATGGGCCGGCAGGCGCGCGCGATGCCGGTCAGAAGCGAACGCGCAGCCCGACGCGGCCGCCGCCGCCGCGATACTCCTTGCCGAACTCGCCGTGGCCCTCGAGGAAGCCGCTGACGCCGCTCGACATGGTGACGTTCATGCCCAGCGTGCCCTGGCCGAAGGTGTTCAGCCGGTCGCCGCGAACCGAAAATACCTGCCCGCCGCTGGCGAAGCGCAGCCCGTCGCGCCCTTCGAACTCCTTCACGGCCGCGCCCGCTGCATAGAAGGCGACGGTGGAGCCGGCGAGATCGGTGCGACCGCCCAGCCGCAGCCCTGCCTTGCCGCGAAGCCCCTCGAACCGATCATAGTCGAACGCATTGGCGCCGACCTCGAAATCGTCGAGCGAGGTCTGGCTGTAGGCAAGGCTGACGAGCGGTTCCGCGAAGAAGCTCGCCGAACCGAGCCGCAAGCCGGCCTCGACCTTGCCGCCCCAGGCGTGCGCGTCGTCGTCGCCCTTCAGCCCGGCGATGTAGCTGCGTCGACCGACCTTGTAGAAATCGTACTTCGCCAAACCGTCGACGAAGAACGGGCCGCCGTGGAAGCCGGCATAGACGCCGACGTTGAACGCATCGACCTGGAAGCGGTCGCCGCCGCCGGCCAGGAACCGCGTGGTCGAGTTGAGGTAGCCTGCCGTGACGCCGGCGATCGCGCCGCCCTCGGCGGAGCCGTCGATCACATCGAACCCGACCTGCGTGCCGAAGGCATCCTGCCGGTAGCCGAGGTTCACGTCCGGCTGCGCCAGCCCGCCGAGGTCGAAGTCGCGGCGGTCCTTGCGCGTGTTCACCTCGCCCAGCGACTGCAGCCACAGCCGGCCCGAGCCGGTGGCCGCCTCGCTCGCCCAGGCGGCATCGCGGCTGGACGAGAAGCGCGCGCTGACCGCGTCGGCCGAGCGATTCCACAGCGTCGTCAGTGCTTCGCCAAGCTGCGCCTGGCGATAGACGGCGGTGCCGGGGGCGCTGACCAGCTGATAGGCGGTCGCCTCCGGGGCGTAGGTGATGCCGAACGCAACGACTCCGACCTCCTGCGAACCGCCTGCCAGCGTGAACGCATCGGGGCTGGACGCGGCGGCGACGTCGACCAGCGTCACCGGGGCGAATAGCGTCGGCGTGCCCGTGGCGTTCAGCGCGATCTCCGTGGCGCCGGCGGCACTACCCAGGATGAGCTGGTCGGTGGTCGCCGTACCGTTGCCGAACGCGACGTCCAGACCCAGCGTCGCGTCGCCGCTGCCGGTGTAGGCCGTGTTCGCAAACGTCAGCCGGTCGCCGGCCACGCCGTTGCGAAGGTCGATCAGACCGCTGCTGGCAAGCGTCTCGAGCCCGGCGACCGATGCCGCCTGTGCTGCGCCGGCGGTGTCGAGCCGGATCGTGCCGCTGCTGGTCAAGGTGTCGGTGCCGTCGCCGAAGTCGCTGACGCCGGTCAGCGTCCAGCGGCCGCTGTTGGTCAGCGTGTCGTTGCCGTCCGTCAGCAGCAGGCGACCGTGGATGTCCCCGCTGTTGGCGATCGTCGCCGGCGCGCCGGTGACGCGCAGCGCATAGCCGCTGCCGCCGGCGATCGTGCCCGCGTTGTCGACCACGGCGCCGCGGACGGAGTCGATCCACACCGCGTCGGTTCCCCCGACGACGGAGCCGCCCGATGCTACCGTCAGCCGCGCGATGCCGTCGAGTGCGGGATCGCCCAGACCGATATTGCCCCCGCCGCCGACGCCCCCTGCGCGCATCCGCACGGCGATTCCGCTGTCGGAAACGACCGCGCCGGTCGCGCGCACGTCGGCGCCGCCGCCGAACCCGAACGCACGGATGGCGATGCTGTCGGCGCCCGAGGTGCGGACCGACCCCACATCGACAATCACGTCGCCGCCGAAGCTCGCCGCTTCGATGCCGTTCGCCTTGTCGCCGCTGGTGCGGACCTGGGTGGCGTTGACCGTCACCGAATTGCCGCCCCCGGCCGAGATGCCGAATGCTCCGTCGCCCGCGGTGCTGAGCGAATCGACGTCGATCGTCACGCCGCCCCCGCCATAGGCACTGATGCCGCCGGCCCCCGCGCCGGACGTTGCGACGGTCCCCGTGCTGATCGAAATCGGACCGGAAAGAGCGCGCGCAACGATCGCGGTGGAGAAGTCGCCGCGCGTGGCCACCGAACCGGCGCCGCTGATGGCGATCCCGCCATAGGCGCTGTTCGCGTCGATGCCGTTCGCCTCGATCCCGGTGGTCACGATGGCGCCGTTGTTGACGACGCTGGCGGTGCCGTAGCCCGAATAGACGCTCACCGCATCGGCGTAGGCGCCCGCGGTGGTCGCCGACTTCCCGACGGTGGCGGTGGCATCGTTGTACGCCTCTACGCGCACGCCGATGGAGTTGTCGCCGGCCGTGCTGACCGTGTTCACGCTCGCGCTCGCGTCGCCGTAGAAGGCGACCGCGAACGCGCCGTCCGACGAATAGCCGGTCGTGGAGACCGCGTTCACGTCGACCGCAGCATTGCCGTAATAGGAAGCGGTAAGCGCGCCGGGCGCATAGTCGCCGGCCGTCGAGATCGTGCCGCTATTGGCGACGGAGGCGTTGCCCAGGATGCTGACGGCGTAGACGCCGGCAGCGTTGTAGCCGGTGGTCGTCACCGACCCGCCCGCGATCGTCACGTCGTCCAGCCCGATCGCGGCGACGCCGAACGACTCCTCGCCGCTGGTGGCGATCGCACCGTGGGTGATGGCGATGGTGCCGCCGCCCAGCGCGGTCGCGTCGATCCCGTCGGCAGCGTCGCCGCTGGTCGTGATCGTGCCGGTGTCGATCGTGATGTTGCCGTCGGCGCCCAGCGCATTCGCGGTTTCGGCGCGGATGCCGTCGGCGCCGTCGCCGGCGGTGACGATCGCCGCCTGGCCTGCAACGATGTTTCCGGCGTAGCTGTAGAGGTCGAGGCCCGTTCCGCTGGACTGGACCGCTCCCGTGCCGGACACGGTCACGTCGCCATAAGCGAGCGCGACGATGCCGGCACTGCCGGTGCCTGCGGTGGTGACGGAGCCGTTGTTGATGACGGTCGCGTTGCCGGTCTGGCCGACCGCATAGACGCCGGGCGCGTTGGCACCCGCGGTCGAGACGTCGCCGTTGATCGTCACGGCCGCATTGCCGCCGGCCGCGACGATCGCAGGAGCGTTGTCTCCCCGGGTCGACACGTCGTTGACGTCGATCGTCACGTCCCCGGCGGTCGAGGCGAAGACACCGATCCCGCCCGATCCTTGGGTCGAAATCAGATTTGACGAGGTGACGGCGATATCGCCGGTATCGCTGGTCGCGTAGATGGCGGAGGGGCCGCTGTAGACGTCGCCGGTTCCGGTGGTGATCACCGTATCGGCATGGATCGTGGTATCGGCGGTGAAGCTGTCGGAGAGGATGCCGATGCCGTTGGCGCCGTTGACGGTAACCGTGCCCGCGTTGATATTCACGACGCCGTCGTTGCTCGAGAACACGTTGATCCCGTGCGAGTAGTCGCCGTTCACGGTGACCGTATCGACCGTGACGTTCAGATCGGCGTCGAGAGGACCGGTACCGTTCTGGAAGGTCGCCGCCTCGATCCCGCTCGCGACCCGGCCGTTCGTCGTGACGGTTCCCAGGTCCAGCGTCATGTCGCCCGAGCCCTCGGCGCTGACCCCGCGCGAGTAGTTGCCCGCAGTGGTGATGGACGTCGCCGCGATGGTGGTGGCGCCATTGTTCCCATAAGCGACGATGCCGCTGGCCGATCCGCCGTTCGTCACGATCGTGCCGGTGCCGCTGATGGTCACCCCGTTCGATCCGGAGGCGAAGATGCCGACGCCTCCGCCGGTGGCCGTGTCGATCGCGCCGTTGTTCGTCACCGTCGCACTGCCGTCAAACGCCTGGGCGCGGATGGCCATCGAACCATAGTCGGTCGTTCGGATCGTGCCGTTGACCGTCACGTCGACCGAATCCCCCGCTGCGACGACCGCGTGCGAGACGAAACCGTCGGTCGAGACATTGCTGACCGTGACGCTCGCATTCCCGCCCGGTGCTGCGGCCGCGTAGAGGCCGGGCGCGAAATCGCCCGTGGTCACGATCGAGCCGTTCGAGACGACGGACACGTCGCCGCCCGCGCGAGAAGCGCCGGCGACCGCGAAGCTGTAGTCGCCGGTGGTCGAGGCGTTGTCGACGTTGAGGGCGACATCGCCTTCGTAGCTGGTCGCGACCACCGCGTTCGAGCCCGCGCCAGAGACGGTGACGGTACCTGCGTTCACGGTCACGTCGCCGGAGCCGAACGCGGCCGCGGAGATGCCGGTCGCGTCGTCGCCGGTGGTGGCGACCGTGCCGACCGTCACGCTCGCAGCGCCGTCGCCATAGGCCCTCACGATGGCGCCGGTGGCATCGTCGCCCGCGGTGGTGATCGTGCCCGCGTTCAGCGTCGCACCGCCTGCGCCGGTGCCGAACACGATGGCGCCGTAGCCATAGTCGCCGGTGGTGGCGATCGTGCCGGCGTTCAGCGTCGCGGTGGCGCCCTGGATCTGCGCGCCGAAGGCGGCGTAGCCGCTGGTCGCGATCGTATCGACCGCGACGTCCACCGTGCCCTGCGTTCCGAACGAGACCGCCTGCACGCCGGTGGAATAGTCGGCCCCGGTCGACACTTCGCCCGCATCGACCGTGATGTTGCCGCCTGCCGCGGTCAGATCGATGGCGTTGGAGCCATAGTCGTAGAAGCTGCCGCCGCTGGTGGTGACGCGGTCCACGGTGACGGTCAGGTCGCCGTTGCCGACATAGGCGTTGATGCCGCCAGTGTAGTAGCCGGTCGCGTCCACCGTTCCGGCGTCGATCGTGACGTTGCCGGCATAGGAATTGGCGCTGATGCCAAGCGTGCCGTTGCCGGTCACCGCGATGCTGCCGGCGTTGATGGCGATGTCGCCGGCATAGGAGTTAGCGTTGATCCCGCCGCTCGCGCGGCCCTCGGCGGTCAGGCTCTGCGTGTTGATGGTGATGTCGCCATAGTTCGTGCTGGCGAGCACCCCGGTCGAGCCGGTGCCGGTGACGGCGATGCCGGTGTCCGGTGCCGAGTTGAGCGTCACGCCCCCGTCGTTGAAGCCGATTAGCGCCACGCCCGTGCCGCCGGCACGCTCGATGGCGACCCCTGGATCGAGATTGACGGTCAGGTCGTACACCGGAACGGCCGGATCGAGGCCCGGATCCTGCGTCGGATCGACGGCCGGCGTCGTGTACTCGATGCCGTTGCCGTAGGGATTACCGGCAGGGGTGCAGGTCACGGTGCCCTGTTGCGTGGGGCCGCACTCGTCCGCCGCCTGGGCGACTCCGGGGGCGAGCAGCCCAGCGGCGAGGCTCGCAAAGGCGGTGGAAAGCAGCAGCGTCCGCGCCCCGGGTCGCGACGCCGAAAACGCCACGCCGACGCGTGCAGGCTCATTCACCATACTGCCCCCTATTTGCATCCGTTCTGGATGTTCTACCGACATATTTTTGTTCAGGTCAACGTCGGTGCGCCGTTATTTACAACCTCAATTCTAGGCGAGGCGATGGTTCACCCAACATTTCCAGCATCTGATTTTCATCTGCGGCCTACGCGGGACACGTGTCGACGTCCTCCGCTGTTTCGGTGAGCCCGTCGCAGCACGACGATACCACCTCTCGTCTTCAGGCAAGCATCATGCCCTGATATTGAAAATCGTGGCATTCGGCTGTTGTCCGACCAGCTACTTCGAGCAATCGTCGCTAGCCCCGGGTTGGGGAGGTTCTCTCGATATTCGGCTTATGTTCGAACCGCGCAATCCGCCGCGGGCGAAAACTGATCGTTCGACCGCTAAACGGGGAGGCGGCACATCAAACCTGCTGGCGCACATTAAGGCAAGCGGTAGTATCGGCTATGCCCTCCACATCGCTTGCCACCATCCTCGCCACGGCAGTTGCGGCTCAGTCGATTGCTTTGACGAGGCCGGCGCGGATCCGACCCGAAATAGACGCGTACCCGCGTATCGCCGCGCCGACGGTCGGGCCGCAACAACGCATCAACCGTGCACTCGATCGGCTTGATTCTCGACTACGGACGGCGATGCGCGAGTGCATGGGCGCGCCCGGCGATAATCCGACCAGTTGGAAGCGCCAGATCGACGCGCCCATGCACGGGCCCGAATTCGTCAGCTATCTCATTACCGACGAAGTCGACTGCGGCGGTGCGCATCCGAGCACTTCGCACAGCGCTATCGTCTACGACCTGCGAAGTGGTGCGCCAGTAGATTGGACCGTTCTGTTGCCCCGGCACCTCACCGGCGAGCTTGGCCTCGCCGAGAGGAGCGGCGGCGTGGAGGTGGTGACGCTGACCTCCGCCCGACTGTTTGCGCTTTACCTTGCAGGGTACGCGCACGGTGCCAACGATACGGCGAACGATGAGAATTGCCGCGACCAGGTGGCGGGCCCCGACGATGCGGCGCCCGTGCCGATGTTCGCCTGGCTCGACGCGCGCCAGAACGGACTGGTGGTCCAATTCGATCTCAATCACGCCAATCAAGCCTGTTCGGAGCCGGTGCTCATCCCGGCCGCGACTCTGCGGCATGAGGGGGCGAGTGCGCGGCTGCTCGACGCCTTGGCGGCGGCGCACGCGAGTGTTGCACGGCAACCAAGTCGAAATCGTGCCGTCGGCAGCGATCCACGTCGCGTTCTCCGGTCCAAGTAGCGCACGGTCGCATCATGCCTTTAGGATCGCGCTAGATCGGTATTAAATGGCCGCGCGAGAACGATGCCCGCTTTTCGCAGGACGGTTACGGCTCGGCGGTTTCGCGCACAACGTTTCCACGAAGATCGTTGCGCTTCGCGTCGGGCGCCGGATGGGAAGCCGCGAGATCAGTAGCTCTCGGTAGAATCTTTCTTGCTCTTGATCGCGATCTTGCCCCCTTGCTCCTCGAACTCGTACGTGAAGATATCCGAGCGCTCTTCGTGGGGAAGGGCGACGGAATAGGACATCCCAACCCCAGCCTTGATGCTGGTGATGCCGCCCCCGCCGGTAGCGCGATAGTTCGCCTTCAGGTCTGCCAGGATGAGTTGGATCATGCAGGAGGCGCGCTCGAGTTCGCTGCTGCCGCATTGCATCGAAGTCTCCACGCTAGATCCTTTCGTTTGCTGCCCCAGCGTGGGGAAGGGGGCTCTCCCGCTCGTCGGGCCGGTCGCTTCGGGAGTCTCCCGCCGATCGGTGGCCGTCGCGTCCGACCCGGAACATCCAAAGAGCGCAAGCGCAGCCAGCATCGCAAGGAGCGCGTTCGAGTTGGCGCTGCGCATCGCGGTCATCTCCCAGGAAGCACTTCTGTCAGCACGGTTCCCGCTTCGAGCTCTGCGGTAGTTCGTGGATAAAGTCGCTGCTTCGATACGCGGAACGGTTTCACGAACTTTGGGTGCGGCGCGTATAATGGTGATTTCGCTTCCGCCTTTGCGAAGGCGCGCATCGTGGCGAGCCACGGCTCCGCATGGATGAGGTCCAGCCGCATTCCTGCGCCCATCACGCTGTTCATGTCCACGTCGGTGATCCCGTAGCAGTCGCTGGCGTTCGTATCGCCAGAAGGCGGGTAATGCGGTTTTCCGACGTCAACATGGCCCAGGCCGAGCAGATGCCCCATTTTCATGAACATGGGCGCGCTGCATGACGGGTTTACCGATAAAGACGTTGAGGGCGATCGGCACCTCCGGTTCGGCGGGAGCGCTATAGACGGTCATGATCTTGTCGACTCAGCGCCCGGGCCGCCGCATATCCATTGCGACTTCGCGTCGGCTTGCTCGGCGGGCCTCCTGTTAACCGGATCAGGGGCGGCGGTCAGGCGCTCGGCCATTGTACGCCTCGCGGAATTCCTTCGCGAACATGTCGAGGAAGGCTTCGTCGGAGCCTTGCGCCACACCGCCGAACTCGCGCTCGTATGCCTGCCATAGCGCGGCGTCGCGCGCGGCGGGGACGATGCGTTCGAGCACGCCGCTGTTGCCGGCACGCGCGCGGATCGCGGTGGGGGAGAAGCGTTCGAGCGTGGTGCGTAGTGCCCCCTGCATCGCCCGCAGCGTCGCGACCTGATGGGTCTGGAGGTCCTTGAACGCATCCTCGACCGCGCGATCGGGGGGCATGAAGCCGGGCTGCGGGGGACCGAGCAGCATCGCCAGTGCCTCGTCGGGAGTACGCGCGAATTTGAGCGGATTGTGTCCGTCCGGGCTGAACGCGGTCGCCTCGGCGCCGAGCTGCGCCTTGGCGCGCGCACGCGCCTCAAGCATCACCACCAGTCCGGAGACGAGGCGGCGGAACAGCAGCGCCGCGCGGGCGTCCGCATCCTCCCCCAGCCGCGACGCGTCGATGCCGAGCGCGTTCAGGAACGCATCCTCGCGGCCGCTCGGGGCAGGTGCGGCCGCGGGGGGAGCGGCGCGCGGAGAAGGTGGTGGCGCGGGCGGGGCGGGCGGCGCTGCCGGCTCCAGCCCCAGCGGGTCGCGCCTGGGTTCGATCGGCTGACCGAAGCCGCCGCGTGCCCAGTCGACGACGTTGCCCTCCGCGATCCGGCCCCACAGGTCGTCCGGCGTCGGCGCCGGCGCCGGCGGCCGGTCGGGCGCCGCGCTCGACCAGCCGGAGGCGGGATCAGGGGCCGGCGTCGCCGTGTCCCACGCCGAGGCGACCGGTGCTGCGGGTGCCGTTGGGCGGGGTGCCCAGCCGGCATTGCCGTCCGCAGGCGCCCCGCGCGGCGGGAGCGCCTCTGCCCATTGCCCCGCCGCACGATGCGGCTCGGCTCTCGCCAGTGACGGCCCGATCTGCGGCTGCCATCCGCCGTCGCTTGTACCCGGCGCGACCGAGGGCGGTGCGTCCCAGCCGCCGGAGGAAACGGCCGGCGTGTCCCAGCCACCCGATGGAGTCGGCGCGGGAGCCGGGCTGTCCCAGCCGCCGGAGGGGGCGGGAACGGGTGTCGGGGCGTCCCAGCCGTCCCCCGAGGGTGCGTTCGTCGGAGCGGAGGTCGCCTCGCGTCCCGCGTCCCAGCCGCGCCACGCCGGCGGCGCGCTCGCCGCGCTCAGCCGCGCGGCGAGGGTGAACGGCCCCACCGTGAAGGCGTCGCCGTCGACGATACGGTGCGGGGCGGACAGGCGCTCGCCGGTCCGGCTGAGAAAGGTGCCGTTGGTGCTGCAATCGACGAGCAGATAGTCGCGGCCGTCGTAGCGGATCTCGAAATGACGGGACGAGACGTGGCGGGTGGGGTCGGCGAGCGACCAGTCGCAGCTCGATGCGCGCCCGACCACGCCGCCGCGGCTGTCGAGTACGAGCTCTGGCACGGCGGCGGCGGATGCGGGGCCGCTGCGGATGAAGAGGGTGAGGGTCATCGCGCCGGCATCAGCGATCGGCGCCCGGCGTGCAAGCGCAGTGGCGACGGCACCGGCGCCCGATCACTCGTCCCCGGCCGCCGCACCGAGGTCTCCCGGTTTGCCGAACGCGTCGCCCGCAAGCCCCTCCGGGTTGATGTTGGTCGTGCCGCCGTTGAGGACGAGATCGGAGCCGCCGTTCACGAGTGTGCTCTTTCCGGCGTTGACGATCGCCTGCTCGTTGGCCTGCACCTGCACATTGGGCGACTGGATGACGATCCCCTGCGGCCCGATCGTGATCTGCGAATCCTTGACGCGGATCGTGATCGCTTGCTTGCTTTCGATCGACAGGACGCCGTCTACCAGCAGACGGTCGGTCTTCTCGACGCGCTGCTTGCGGAACCCGACGATCCGCTTGGTATCGTTGCCGCCGATGCGGGTGCTGCGATCCCAGCCGACACGGCGGTCCTGGTTGCGGCCGACATGGTGCGTGTGGTCGAAGCGAACGCGGTTGTTCATGTCGCGCTCGGCGTGGATGAACAGTTCTTCCTGGCCGCCCTTGTCCTCGAAGCGGATCTCGTTCGAGGTGCGGTTCTGGCCGCTGTCGAGCGGCTCGGCATTCGGATACTCGCCCGACTCGCCATAGGTCAGCGTGCGCCACACCGCGCGCGTCTTGTTGGCGGGCAGATCGTAGACCGGCATATGCGCGCGGTTGAACACGCGGCCGACGACGAGCGGGCGATCGGGGTCGCCGTCGAGGAAGTCTACCAGCACCTCGTGCCCGACGCGTGGCAGGATGACGTTGCCGAGCCCGCCGGTCTGCGACACGCGGATCCAGCAGGTCGAGCGTTCGCCCGGGGTGCTGGCTCGGTCCCACGGGAAGCGCACCTTCACCCGGCCGTATTCGTCGGTGTAGATCGTCTCGCCCGGCGGTCCGGTGACGGTGGCGGTCTCCAGCCCCTGCACCCGCGGCCGCGGCGTCTCCGGCTGCGACTGGAAGGCGGTGTCGGCGGGGATCGCCTCGAACCGGACGTTGAACGGTTCCTCGTCCTCCTGCGCGCCCGAGCGATAGCTTTCCGAGGCGATCGAGTGGAAGGCGGCGGTGACCAGATAGCTGCCGTTCATCCTCCCGGCGGGGTGCTCCGCCACGTCGAGGCGATAGCCGGTGGTGATGCCGGCCGCCTGCGACTGGCCGGTGAACACGCGGCGGTTGGCGCGCTGCGCGGCGAGCAGCGTCTCGCCGCGTTCGCGACCGGTCTGTTCCTGATCGCCGCGCCCGGTCTTCTCGCGCGTGTAGCGGCCGGGGTA
Source organism: Sphingomonas mangrovi (assembly GCF_047975845.1). Lineage (NCBI taxonomy): Bacteria > Pseudomonadati > Pseudomonadota > Alphaproteobacteria > Sphingomonadales > Sphingomonadaceae > Sphingomonas > Sphingomonas mangrovi. The sequence goes on from NZ_JBIUCZ010000005.1 coordinate 100,907, forward strand.
GACGAAGATCTCGCGATCGTCGCGGGCGTGCGATCCCTCGCCGACGCTTTCGCTGGCGAGCGGCTGGTCGGGCGACTCGAAGTCGTAGTCGCGCACCGTGACCCGCGCCTGCCCGGTCGAGGATACGCGCTCGGTCCAGCTCTGCAGATATTCCTGCTGCCGGTCGAAGCGGCTCTTCGAATTGGTGCTGAACACCGACACGGCATTGGCGTTGTAGCGGAGCTTCGCAATCGTCCCCGGCTGGTGCGACGCCGGCCCCTCGCACAGCACCATGACGTGGCGGTCGGCGTCGTGGCGGAAGAAGTAATAGATTCCCTCCTCCTCCATCAGCCGCGAGGCGAAGTCGAAGTCGCTCTCGCGGTACTGGACGGTGTAGCCGCGCGTCACCCGCGACCGCACCAGTCGGGTGTAGTCGACGTCCTGGACGCCGGCGTCCTCGAACACCTGCTTGATGATCTCGACCGCGGTCTTGTCCTGGAAAATCGCCATCTGGCGATTCTGCGCGAGATAATAGGTCCAGGGCTGGATGGTGAGGCGATAGTGATGCCCGGCGGGGCTCTCCTTGGTGTACTCGCCGGCGGTCAGCAGCCCGTGGAAGCGGCGCAAGAGCTCGCCGTCCTCCAGCACCGCGAGCGCGACCGGCTTGCCGAGATGCGGCTGGAGGTCGAGTTCCAGCGGCGAGATGATGGTCGCGTGGAGGACATAGGGGCGGCCAAGTTTCTCCTGGCTTTCAATGCGTTCCAGTACGACCTGCTCGTCGCCGACGTCGATCGACATCTGCGTGAGCCGTTCACCTGCATCCGCCACCGACTAACTCCCGCATGCGCGACAGCTTACGCCCGCCCGCACGACCCTGTTGCCCATCGTCCGATGGTCTATCGACACTCTTCGCCCGCGACAATGCCTGGCGCGGCCAAGGAAGCAAAGTCGTGCGGCTCAACTGTTGTTATCGGTTGATCGGCTCGAATGCATGCCATAGTCTTGCATCAAGGGTCGAGAAACAGGTGGGATAGTTACCATGACGTTGCGGATCGCAGTGGCCGTCTTGGCACTCGGCGCGGGTGCGGGCGCCGCAGGACAGGCGAATGCCGGGCAGACGACGTCGACGCAGCCGAGCGTCGAGGGCTATCTGTGCACGTTCGCGGGGAAGTGCGACGCGCCCGAAGGGGAGGCCGCCACGCGCGACGCGCCGCCGACCAAGGGGTTCACGCTGGCGCGCTCGGGTGGTGGCAAGGACACGGCGACCCCCAAGGCGGTCGCGCCTGCCGCGCGTGCCCGGTCGCGGAGTAGTGCGGCGTCGTCGCCGACGCACGGACGTCGCAGCGGCTATACGCCGGTCGCACCGCGGGCGGTGGCAGGTCGCGCGGCGGCGCTGCCGGCCGGGACGCGCCCGCGCGCCGACCTGATGATCGGGTTCGAGCTCAACTCGGATCGCCTGACGGCAGTCGGTCGCCAGGCGGCGACGGTGTTCGCCCAGTCGCTGCTCATGCCGGAACTGCGCAGCAAGCGCTTCCTGATCGAGGGCCATACCGACGAGCGCGGCGGCAGCGGCGTCAACGTCCCGCTGTCGCAGCGGCGCGCGCAGCGGGTCGCGTCCTTCCTGATCGCGCAGGGTGTCGAGCCGAGCCGGCTGCAGGCGCGGGGCTTCGGATCGTCGAAGCCGCTCGCCGGGCATGACGCGGCGGATCCGACCAATCGCCGCGTCGAGGCAGAGCTGCTTCCCTGATCCGCGGCCGGAGGAACGGACGTGGACATGCAGGCGCTTCTCGCCCCGGTCTCGCTTGACGCGCCGGCGGGGCCGGACCTGTCGTACGACGGCGATCGCCAGGTCATCGAGCAGGCGTTCGACACGCCGCCCGACGAGGTCGAGTGGGATCGCACGATCGATCGCATCGTCGCGCAGGCGGCGGAAACGCGCGACCTGTGGCTCGCCGTCTATCTGGCGCGGGCGGGGGCGCGGGCGGGTAGGCTCGACCGGATCGAGAACGGCGTCGAGCTGCTCGCGGGCTATCTCGAAGGGTTCTGGGGCAGCGCTCATCCCACCGTCGAGGAATATGGCATCGAGGGTCGCAAGGGCGCGTGCGAGTCGCTGGTGCGGATCGGCGAGTTCCTGGCGCCGCTGCGCCGGGTGCCGCTGATCGAGCATCCGCGGTTGGGCCTGTTCAGCGGCGGCGATTTCGAGCGCTTCGCGGCCGAGGGTGCCGCGGCCGACGGCTATGGCCAGTTCCGCGCGGCGGTCGCCGACACGCCGGTCGAGCGGATCGCCGAGCAGCTCGACCGGATCGGCCGGATCCGCGCGGCGGTGGCGCGCGCCGATGCGGTGCTGTCGGACGAGGCGGCCAAGGTCGGCCAGACCGGGACCAATTTCACGACCACCTATGAGGCGCTCGACGCGATCGCCGAGGCGGTGCGTCCGCACGTCCATCTCGATCCGGTCGGCGACGACGGGGCGGCGGTGGCGATCGGGGAGGAGGCGCCGGTGGCCAACGGACGGGCGCGGGCGATGACCGGGCGGGTCGAGAGTCGCGAAGATGTCGCACGCGCGCTGGACGCGGTGATCGAATATTACGGCCGCGTCGAACCTTCGAGCCCGATCCCGCTGGCACTCGGCCGGGTAAAGGCCTGGATCGCCATGGATTTCATGTCGATCCTCAACGACATCGCGCCGGGCAGCACCGGCGAAGCCTTGACGGTACTGCGTTCGCGCTCCGAGGATGGCGGCAGCCCGGATTTGATGTAGGACTAGACAGGAAGTGCGTGCTCGCTCCAAGAAGTTCGTGCCCGGAGCGTGCACGGTATCAAGGGATGCAGAGAGATGGCGATCAAGAGCGGTCAGCGTTTCATTCGCGAGAACCGGAAGCCGCGGGTCCATATCGAATATGAGGTCGAGACCTACGGCGCGCGTCAAAAGGTGGAGCTTCCCTTCGTCATGGGCGTGATGTCCGATCTCTCGGGCAAGAGCCTGAAGGACAAGAAGGCGGCGGAAGCGCGCGAGTTCGTCGACTTCGACATGGACAATTTCGACCAGCGCATGGAGGCGATCGCCCCGCGCATCGACTTCGCGGTCGACAACACGCTGACCGGCGAGGGCAAGCTGTCGGTCGATCTCACGCTCAATTCGATGGACGATTTCTCCCCCGGGCAGATCGCCAAGCGGATCGAGCCGCTCGCCAAGCTGCTCGAGGCGCGGACGCAGCTCGAGGATCTGCTGTCCTACATGGACGGCAAGCACGGCGCGCAGGACCTGCTCGACAAGGTGCTGAACGACCCGGCGCTGCTCAAGGCGATCTCGGCGCAGCGCGCCGCTTCGACCGACGAGTCCGACACTTCGCCGACCCAGGCCTAAACACTTCAAAGCGATCGGAGCGGAATATGGCGCAAGACGCGCTCAGGCAGACCGGCGATACCCAGCAGGCGACCGAAGCGGAGGTCGACGACTTCCAGGCGCTGCTGCAGAAGGAGTTCAAGCCCGCCACCGACGAGCGCAAGACGCGCATCGAGCAGGCGGTGCAGACGCTCGCTCAGCAGGCGCTGCAGAACGCGCAGGTGATCGGCGGCGACGTGTTCGCCACCGTCGACGCGATGCGTGCGGCGATCGACCGCAAGCTCACCGAGCAGATCAACCAGATCATCCACCACGAAGAATTCCAGAAGCTGGAATCGACGTGGCGCGGGCTCCACTACCTCGTCATGAATACGGCGACGGGGAAGGACATGAAGATCCGCGTGATGAACATGTCCAAGGAAGAGTGCCGGCGGATGTTCCGCCAGTACCGCGACGCGGCGTGGGACCAGAGCCCGCTGTTCAAGAAGATCTACGAGAGCGAATTCGGTCAGCTCGGCGGCCAGCCCTATGGCGCCTTCGTCTGCGACTACCAGTTCGATCATTCGGCACCCGATCTCGAGGTGATGCGCGGCCTGTCGCGCATCGGTGCCGCGAGCCATGCGCCGTTCATCGCCGCGGCCGCGCCCTCGCTGCTCGGCATGGATTCGTGGACCGAGCTTTCGAACCCGCGCGATCTGGGCAAGCTGTTCGACGCAACCGATTACGGCGCGTGGCGCACCTTCCGAGCGTCGGAGGACAGCCGCTATCTCGCGCTGGCGCTGCCGCGCTTCCTCGGGCGTCCGCTCTACGGTGCGAAGACCGATCCGGTCGAGGAGTTCGACTTCGAGGAGGATTCGGCCGGCGAGCACGACAACCATCTTTGGCTGAACGCGGCCTATGCGATGGGAACGCGCATCACCGAGGCGTTCAACACCTATGGCTGGACCACCCGCATCCGCGGCGTGGAGTCGGGCGGCACCGTCGAGGAACTGCCGACCGCGACCTTCCCGACCGATGAAGGCGGCGTCGACCACAAGTGCCCGACCGAGATCGCAATCTCGGACCGGCGCGAGGCCGAACTGTCGGGCGCGGGGCTGATGGCGCTGGTGCATCGCAAGAATACCGATCAGGCCACCTTCATCGGCGCGCAGACCGTCCATCGCCCCGCAACCTACGACAAGAAGGAAGCGACGGCGAACGCCAATCTTTCGGCGCGGCTGCCGTACATCTTCGCCAGCTGCCGATTTGCGCATTATCTCAAGTGCATGGTGCGCGACTGGGTTGGTGGGTCGCGAGAATCGGAACAATTGCAACGTGACTTAAACAATTGGGTCCTTCAATATGTCGACGGGTCTCCCTCGTCTTCGAACGAAGAGACCAAGGCCCGCCTGCCTCTGAAGGACGCCAAGATCGAGGTGGTCCCCGACGAGGAGAACCCGGGTTACTACAAGGGGAAGTTCATGTTCGTGCCGCACTACCAGCTCGAAGGGATGGACGTGGCGTTGAGCATGGTCTCGCGGTTGCCCAAGACGTCGGGCTGACGCCGCACACTGGAAGCAAGCGAATCGCAACAGGAGTGACACATGGCAGTCGATCTTTTTCTGAAAATTGAGGGCATCAACGGCGAGTCCTCGAAGAAGAACCACCAGGGCGAAATCGACATCATCTCGTTCGATTTCGGCGCGGTGCAGCACGGCTCGTTCCACAGCGGTGGTTCGGGCGGTGGCTCGGGCAAGGCCGAGATCTCCGACATCCGCATCCAGAAGGAAGTCGACAAGTCGTCGCCGCTGCTGTTCAAAGCCTGCGCCTCGGGTAAGCACATCAAGGAAGCGATCATCTACTCGCAGAAGGCCGGCGACGGCTCGGCGCCGCTGACCTACTACAAGATCAAGCTCGAGGACATCATCGTCTCCGACATCCACAACAACGGCGCTTCGGGCGGCGACAACATCATGGAGTCGGTGACGTTCAACTGCGCCAAGGTGACCTTCGACTATCAGGCGCAGAACGCGCAGGGTGGCAAGGACGGCGGCGTCGTCACCGCCTACTACGACATCCGCCAGAACGAGGCGGGCTGAGCACCCTGGCAGCCGATCCGCTGAGGACCATCATGAACGAAGCGGACGAGCTGCTGCGTGCGGGCGATCTCGATGGTGCGCGACGCGTACTGGTCGAGGTCGCCCGGCGCGACCCCGGCGACGTGCCCACGCGTCTGTTCCTGTTCCAGTTGCTGGCGGTCGCCGGCGAATGGGCCAAGGCGAAGACGCAGCTGGCGACACTCGCCCAACTTTCTCCCGAAGCGCAGATGCTCTCGGTCGTCTATGGCCAGGCGCTCGATGCCGAGGAGCAGCGCGCCGCGGTGCTTGCCGGCAGCCAGCGTGCCGCGATCCACGGCGGCTCCGCCTGGGCCGAGGGTGTCGCCGAAGCGATCGAACTCGAGGCACGCGGCGATCCCGCGCAGGCCGAGGCCTGCCGCGATGCGGCGTTCGCTGCGGCGCCGGATACGCCCGGCACGCTGGACGGCACGGACTTCGACTGGATCGCCGACGCCGATCCGCGCTTCGGCCCGACGATCGAGGCGGTGCTGGGTGGCCGCTACGGCCTGCTGCCGTTCGACGCGATCGCGAAACTCACGAGCGAGGGACCGCGCGACCTGCGCGACCTCGTCTGGTATCCGGTCGAGATCACGCTGAAGGCGGGTCCGCGCGTCGCCGCGCTGCTGCCGGTCCGCTACCCCGGCATCCCCGAGCAGGGGCCGGAGCGGTTCGCGCGTGCGACCGGCTGGACCGACGAAGGCCGCGGCATCGGGCAGCGGCTGTGGTCGACCTCCGACGGCGAGGATCACGGACTGCTGTCGATCCGTTCGCTCGAACTGCGCTGACGCGTCCGTGGCGGTCCAACAGCGGCTGACGCCGACGCTCTACGACAAGCTCGTCGCCGACCTCGACATCTCGGGCATGCGCGACAGCGGCGAGGACCTGCCGACCGTCAGCCGCGAGAAGTTCCGCTACTATTCGGTGCCCAAGCTGGAGCGGTTCAACGAAACCGCGCTGCGCGCCACCATCCGCCGCGATCTTGCTTGGCTGTTCAACACCACCAATCTGGAATCGCTGGTCGATCTCGAGGCCTATCCCCACGTCCGCGAGTCGGTGCTCAACTTCGGGCTGACCGATCTTGCCGGCCGCACGCTCGACCGGCGCGCGGTGCTGGCGCGGGCGCGCGAAATCCGTCGGGCGATCCGCCTGTTCGAGCCGCGGCTGGCGAAGGAAGGGCTCACCGTCGACCCGGTGGAGGATCCGAGCGATCCGCATTCGCTGACCTATCTGATCCAGGGCGACATCAGCGCCGCCGCGCAGGTCATGCCCGTCAAGTTCCGGACCGAGGTGGAGGCGGAGACCGCGTCGGTCACCGTGCGCGAATAGCGATGAGTACCGGGCTCGATCCGCGGCTGCTGCGCTTCTACAACGACGAACTCGCCTATCTGCGCGAGGAGGCGCGCGCGTTCGGCGAGGAGCATGAGGCGGTCGCCGGCCGGCTGGGGCTCAAAACGCCGACCGATCCCGATCCCTATGTCGAACGCCTGCTGGAGGGTGTCGCCTTCCTGGGCGCGCGCGTCCAGCTCAAGATCGCGGACCAGTATCCCGAATTCACCCAGCATCTGCTCCACGCGATCCAGCCACACTATCTGGCGCCCACGCCGTCGATGTGCGTCGTCGGCTTCGAGCCCAAGGACGGCGATCCCGTGCTCATCAAGGGGCACTCGGTCGCGCGCAACACGCCGCTGGTGGCGGTCGCGGGCGAGCAGGGCGGGGTGCCGGTCGAATTCCGCACCGGCCATGACGTGACCCTCTGGCCGCTGCGCATCACCCAGGCGGAGTATCTGCCGAGCCGCGCCGCCGTCGCGCCGTTCGCCGCGGCCGCCGACGTGCGTGCCGAGGCCGGGCTGCGGCTTCGGTTCGAGGCGACCGCGGGCGTGCCGCTGGCGCAGGTGCTCCCCAAGCGGCTGCCGATCTACCTCGCCGGGTCTGAGGCGGTGCCGGCCGAACTCTATCGCCAGATCGTCGGCGAGACCCAGGCGGTGATCGCGCGCTCGGCCGAGGCGGCGGCGGGGCCAGAGGGCTGGCTGCGGCTGCCGGAGCCCGGACAGGTCGGGTTTGAGGACGACGAGGCGCTGCTTCCCGCCGAGCTCCGCTCGTTCCGCGGCTATCGCCTGCTGAGCGAGTATTTCGCCTGCCCCGAACGCTTCCTGTTCGTCGATCTCCAGGGGCTCGACCGCGCGTTTCGCGCGAGCGACGGGGCATGCGACGTGGTGCTGCTGTTCTCGCGCTCGGCACCCGCGCTGCACAATGCGCTGGAGCCCGCCAACTTCCGGCTGTTCGCCACGCCGGCGATCAACCTGTTCGAAAAGCAGCTCGGCCGCGTGCGCGTATCGCGGTTCGAGCACGAGCATCACGTCGTTCCCGATCGTGCGCGGCCGCTCGACTTCGAGGTGTTCCGTCTGCTCGACGTCCAGGCCTATGCCGCCAACACGGTCGATGGGCGCAGCGTCGCGCCGCTCTATGCGCCCGGCGCCCTGCTCTACGATTGGAACGAGGCGCTGTTCTACACGACGCAGTTGCGCCCGCGCCGGCTGTCGACGCGCGAGCAGCGCTTGCGGCGGCGGAGCGAATACACCGGTACAGAGACCTGGATCAGCCTGACCTCGCCCGGGGACGCGAGCCGGCTCGACGGGATCGACGAGCTTGCGGTGCGCGCGCTGGTCACCAACCGCGAGCTGCCCGAGCTGCTGACCTTCCGCGGCGACCGACACTTCACCGTCTCGGGCGTGCCGGCGCGGGCGGTGACGGTGCTGCGCGCGCCGACCCGTCCGCAGCCGCCGCTGGGGCTGGGCGACGCGGCGTGGCGGGTGATCGGCCATCTCACCCCGAACTACACCACCCTCGCGCCCGAGGAGGGCAGCGACCCGGCGGTGCTGCGCGACCATCTCGCGCTCTACGGCCGGCAGGAGGACGCCGCGTCGCGCCGGCAGGTCGACGGGGTGCTGGCGATCCAGTCCGAGCGCATCGCCCGGCGGGTGCCCGGCATGAACCGCATGTCGATCGCGCGCGGGCACCGTATTCGCGTCGCGCTCGACGATGCCGCGTTCGACAAGGGGCGGATGTTCCTGTTCTCGGCGGTGCTCGAGCGGTTCCTGGCGGAGTTCGCGAGCATCAACAGCTTCACCGAGACGCATTTCCGCAGCGCGAACGAAGGGGAGTTCCGGCGATGGCCGCTGAGAATCGGCCGACGTCCGACCATCTGAGCTTCCTCGCCGACGCGGCGGCCGAGACCAAGCGCTTCGGCTTGTTCCCGATCGCGCGCGGTGCGGAGGCGCGTGCGCCGCACCTGCCGCGGATCGGCCGCGCCCGCCGCCCTTCGCAAAGCGTCGCCGATCTCGCGCAGGTGCCGAGCCTGTCCTTCCCGGACTCCACCCTCGCCGAAGTCGAGGTGAAGGCGGGGCGTGCCCGGGTCGGCGGGCATTGGCTCGGGCTGACCGGGCCGATGGGGCCGCTGCCGCTCCACATGACCGAGTTCGCCGCGTTCGAGCGGCGCTATGCCCGGCAGCGTCCGTTCGGGCGCTGGCTCGACCTGCTCGCCGGGCGGATGCTCCAGTTCTTCGTGCGGGTGTGGAGCGATTCGCAGCCGACCAGCCAGGCCGATCGCCCCGACGACGATCGCTTCGCCGGGCAGCTGGCGCAGCTGACCGGCGCCACGGAGGGCGTCGGCAACCGTGCCGCCTTTCCCGCCTTCGGCCGCATCCACTATGCCGCGCTGTTCGCCTCGCGCCGCAGTGCCGGTGCGATCGAGGACGCGCTCACCCACCTGCTCGGCCAGCCGGTGCGGATCCGCGAGTTTCAGCCGCGTTGGCGCGAGATCGAGCCCGACGACCGTACGCGGCTCGGCCGCCAGTTCGCGCAGCTGGGCGACGAGGCGATGCTTGGGACTCGCGCGAGCGTCGCGTCGGACGCGTTCCGCGTCGTGATCCGCCCGCGCACGCGCCAGGAATATGAATCGCTGCTCCCGTCCGGCGCGCGCTTCCGCGTGCTGGGGGAGGCGCTCGACGCCTTCGCGCCGAGCCACCTCGAGTGGGATGTCGAGCTGGAGATCGACGGCGCCGACGCGCCGGCCGCTCGGCTCGACGGGCGAACCCGGCTCGGCTGGAGCGGCTGGGTCGGCGGCGGCGGGGGCAGCGTCCGCCGCGACGCGCATCTGCGGCGGAGCCCAAAGTCGGGGCAGAGGTAAGCAACCAGGAAGGAGATCGGAATGGTCCGGAGTTTGCGGATCGGAAGTCGCGGCGATCAGGTGCGTGCGTTGCAGACGATGCTGAAGCGCTATCAGCCCGACCTGAAACCCGACGGCATCTACGGGCCTGCGACCGAGCGTGCGGTGCGCGCCTATCAGCGGCGTGCCGGCCTCTATCCTCCCGACGGCATTGCCGGCCCCCGGACGATGGGCGCGCTGACCCAAGGCTCGACCGGCAGCAGCCGGACGGTGCCGGCCGCTCCGGCGAGCGCCAGCCGCAGCCCAGGTGCACTTGGTCCCGCCGTCAACGGCGCACGGCAGCGTGCGACCACCGGCGCCGCCCCGCGGGGCCAGGCGAGCCCGGTTGCCGAGATGCACATCTCGCGGCTCGGCCGGAAGTTCATCTTCGATCACGAGGCGCAGCGCGGCGTCAGCAACCGGCTGCACCATCCGACCAGCGGCAGTGGCGTGACGATCGGCGCCGGCTACGACATGAAGGATCGCAGCGCCGCGAGCATCCAGCGTGACCTGGAGGCGGTACAGGTGCCGACCGCATCGGCGCGCGCCGCGGCGCAGGGGGCAGGACTGTCGGGGTCGCAGGCGACCGCCTTCGTTCGCAACAACCGCGACGTGCTGAACCTGACCGAGGCGCAGCAGCAGCAGCTGATCGTCCATGTCGCACCGCATTACGAGGCGATCGTCAAGCGCCGCATCCGCGTGCCGCTGCACCAGCACGAATTCGATGCGCTGGTATCCTATGTCTACAACCCGGGCGGCGGCTGGCCGACGACGGCGCGCCTGGTCAACGAAGGCAGGGGGCACGACGCGATGGTCGAGATCAAGCGCCATGTCACGTCGCGCGGCCAGCGGGTTGCCAGCCTGGTCCGTCGGCGCGATGCCGAGGCCAGAATGTTTCTGTATGGGGAGTATGCGTGATGCGGAACGGGATGCGCGGGTTGTTTCTCGCAGCACTGTTGGGGGGATGCGGCGCGCCCGCCGAGAATGCGGTGGCGAACGCGGTTGACGCGCCTGCGCCGACCCCGTCGGCGGAAGCTCCGACCGCGGTAGTAGCCGCGACATCTGAGGCGCAGGCGCCGACCATCGACCGTTCGAATGCGACCGGCATCACGCTGCTGCGCGAGATCCTGGTCGCCGGGGGCAGCATCGACGGCGAGCAGATCCGCGACGTGACGCTCGCGGATCGCTGCCGCACGACCTTCGCGACTGACGAGGGCGCGACGACGATCGACTGGTCGCACGTCGGCAACTTCGCCGGCCGCACCACCGCCGGCACGCGCAGCATCGCGCTGGACGATGGCAGCGGCAACCATGTCGTGGCGGTGCCGGAGGGCAACGATCCGGAGAAGGGCAACGCCGGCGAGCAACTCGAAAGCGGATTCGGCCTTCTGGCGGACACGTGTCAGGCGTGATGCTCGCCGGGCTGGTCGCGCTGGCGGCGAGCGCCACCGCAACCCCGGCGCCGCTGACGCTCGCCGGTCCGGCCGGGCCGGCGGCACGCACGGCGGTGCTCGCCGAGGCGAAACGCCAGCAGATGACCGAGGTGGCCGTCGCGGCGGCGCAATCGTTCCGGGTCCTGGACGGCGGCAGCACGGCCGCGACGCTGCTGACGGGCGAGGGGAACATGCCTGGCACCACCTTCGCCGGGTGCTTCGTTGCGACCGTCCAGGGGGATGACACGATGCTGATCCCGACGCTGGGGTACGGCAATTACGAGGCGGAGACCTGCGGCGGTCCGCTCGCGGTCGGCATCCTCTTGAGCGGTGCCACGACCCGGATCGGCGTGATCTTCAAGAGCTATTCGCGCGACGCCGTGGAGCGCGTGCCGATCGTCATCGACTGGGACCGGTCGAACAACACCCTCCTGATCGATGAGGAGGCTTCGAGCCGCGCGCTCGACAGCGGTGCCAAGACCATTCCGGCCCTGCGCCGACTCGTTTCGTAACGCATCACGGGCCCTGCGGGGCGTGAGGAACACCAAGGGGGAATGATGACCGAGATCAGTCGTGCGTCGCTTTTCGGCAGGTTGGATGCCGCTGCGTTGCAATCGATCGAATCCGCGACCGCGCTCGCGAAGATGCGGGGCAACCCCTATGTCGAGCTCGCGCACTGGATCCACCTGCTGAGCCAGGATGCGACCGGCGACATCGCCGCGATCCGCGCGGCGTTCGCGATCGACGATGCCGCGCTGTCGCGCGACGTGGTCGGGGCGCTGGACATCCTGCCGCGGGGTGCCTCGGCGATCTCCGATTTCGCGCCGCAGATCGAGGAGGCGATCGAGAAGGGCTGGCTCTACGCCTCGCTCCAGTTCGGGGCCGCCAAGGTGCGGACCGGCCATCTGCTCTACGGCATGCTCAAGACGCCGACGCTGCGCAACGCGCTGTTCGCGATCAGCGGCGAATGGCGCAAGGTCCAGCTCGAGCGGCTAGGCAGCGAGTTCGCCGCGATCGTCAAGCCGTCTGTCGAGGCGACGGTGGCCGCCGAGGCGCCGACGTCTGCCGCCCCCGCGGCTACCGGCGGTGCGGCACCGGCGGGCGAGGCGCTGGCACGCTATTCGACCGACCTGACAGCCAAGGCGCGCGCGGGCGAGATCGACGCGGTGGTCGGCCGCGATGCGGAGATCCGCCAGCTGGTCGACGTGCTGCTGCGCCGCCGCCAGAACAACCCGATCCTGGTCGGCGAAGCGGGGGTCGGCAAGACCGCGGTGGTCGAGGGCTTCGCGCGCCGGATCGTCGACGGCGACGTGCCGCCGGCGCTCCGCAACGTCACGCTGCGCGCGCTCGACGTCACGCTCATGCAGGCGGGCGCAGGGGTGAAGGGCGAGTTCGAGAAGCGGCTGCGCCAGGTGATCGACGAGGTCGAGGGATCGGCGAGCCCGGTGATCCTGTTCATCGACGAGGCGCACACGTTGGTCGGCGCCGGCGGTCAGGCGGGCACCGGTGATGCCGCCAACCTGCTCAAGCCCGCACTCGCGCGCGGGCGTCTGCGCACGATCGCGGCGACCACCTACGCCGAATATCGCCAATATTTCGAAAAAGACCCGGCGCTCACCCGTCGGTTCCAGACGGTCGACGTCGCCGAGCCGGAGGCGCCGGTCGCGATCGACATGCTCCGCTCGGTGGTGCCGATGATGGAGGCGCATCACCAGGTGGTGGTGCTGGACGAGGCGGTCGCGGCTGCGGTGACGCTGTCGCAGCGCTATGTGCCTGAGCGCCAGCTGCCGGACAAGGCGGTGAGCCTGATCGACACCGCGGCGGCGCGCGTCGCGGTGTCGCAGCACGCGACGCCAGCGCCCGTCGAGGATCGCCGCCGTCGCCTGGAGCTGCTCGAGGCGGAGCGCGGCGTGGTCGAGCGCGAGGCGCAGGGCCGCTACCGCCGCGACGATCGCCTGGCTGAGCTCGACGCCGAGATCGAGGCAGCACGCGAGGCGGTGACGACGGTCGAAGCCAAGTGGGAGCGCGAGAAGGCCGCGCTCGAAGCGGTCCGCGCCGCACGCGAGGGTGACGACGGCGACGCTCTCGATGCCGCGATCGCTTCCGCCCAAGAGGCGGCGGGCGACGATCCGATGGTGTTCGGCGTGGTCGATGCCGATGCGGTGGCGGCCGTGGTCGGCGACTGGACCGGCATCCCGGTGGGCCGCATGGTCAAGGACGAGATCGCCAGCGTGCTCTCGATCGGCGAGGCGCTGAAGACGCGGGTCGTCGGCCAGGACCATGCGATGGACGCGATCGCCAAGCGCATCCAGACCAGCCGCGCCAAGCTCGACAATCCCTCCAAGCCGGTCGGCGTGTTCATGCTGTGCGGGCCCTCCGGCGTCGGCAAGACCGAGACCGCGCATGCGCTGTCCGAGCTGCTGTTCTCCGGCGACGATTCGATGATCGTCATCAACATGAGCGAGTTCCAGGAGGCGCACACCGTCTCGACGCTCAAGGGCGCGCCGGCCGGCTACGTCGGCTACGGCCAAGGCGGCGTGCTGACAGAGGCGGTGCGCCGCCGGCCCTACAGCGTCGTGCTGCTCGACGAGGTCGAGAAAGCGCACCCCGACGTCCACGAAATGTTCTTCCAGGTGTTCGACAAGGGCTTCATGAACGATGCGGAAGGGCGCCACATCGACTTCCGCAACACCGTCATCCTGCTCACCTCCAACGTCGGCACTGATCTGATCGCGACGCTGACCGAGGACGAGGAGATGGCGCCGACGCCGGAAGGGCTTGCCACCGCGCTGCGGCCCGAACTGCTCAAGGTGTTCCCGCCCGCGCTGCTCGGGCGGCTTTCGGTGCTGCCCTATTATCCGCTCAGCAAGACGATGCTCGCCGGCATCGTCCGGCTCCAGCTCGGCCGGATCGAGCGCCGCATCCGCGACAATCACGGCATCGCGCTTCACATCGACGCGCCGGTCGTCGCCTACATCGTCGAGCGCTGCACCGAGGCGGCGTCGGGCGGCCGGATGATCGACGCGATCCTGACCAACACGATGCTGCCCGACATGTCGGTCGCGCTGCTCGAACGGCGGACGCGTGGCGAAGAAGTGCGAAGCATCACCGTGCGCGTCGAAGGCGACGGGCTGGGATACGTCTTCGAAGGCGCCGACGAACGGAAGCTGCCGGAAGCGGAGATCGCCGCCTGATCAGCAACGTCGAGCTTTCCGCCGGGTGATGGCAGCTATTGCCCGGCGGGTTGCTCGGCGGATATGGTGCGACCACGATCCAAGTCTAGGATTCGCTAAATGCACGCTATGCGATTGTTTTCGGCTGTTCTTGTCGTGGCGGTCGCGTCATGGGCCGCTGCCGAGCTGTGGATCGAAGCCTATGGATCGGGTGCGCCGTACTTCGGGCGGATGACCAACATGGACAAGTGGACCGATTCCTGGCCGGAGATCTGCCTCTTGGGTGGCGGGGCGACGCTGGTCGCGTGGGGGATCGCCCCACGGCGTCGCACCGCGGCCCGCGGGGGCCGGAAGGCGCGCTAACCAGCGAATAGGGTGAGAGGGAGGTGGAGTAGCCGATGCGACTTGCCACGATCGAGCGCGGGGACCGGGGGCAGCAGGTGCAGCTGCTGCAACATCTGCTCAACACGACGGCGAAGCCGCGGCCGCCGCTGGAGATGGACGGCACGTTCGGCGCGATGACCGAGCGCGCGGTGCGGACCTACCAGGCCGGGCGCCGGCTGGAGGTGGACGGAGTCGTCGGGCCGCAGACGTGGAAGAGCCTCGGCATCGGCGGTTCGGCGCTGCCGCCCGCGCCCGCGACCGGCGGGCAGCCGACCCGCGCGGTGCCGATCCCCTCGGTCCGGCAATTGCCGCTGGGCGGTGCCGCGCCGGCCGTCACCAGCACGCCGACGCGGTCGGTGCCGATCCCCTCCGTCCGCCTGCTGCCGATCGGCGGTGCCCGGCCGGCGGCGACGCAGGTGCCGGCGAGCCCCGCGCCGCGGCCCGCGCGCGGCGGGTCGCTCGAGCGGCCCGGCACCGCGATCTCGGTGCCGTGGATGCGCGTGGCGAACGCCGAGAAGTTCGTGGCCGAAGTCGCCGGAGCGGGGAACAACCGGCGCATCATGGAATATCACGCCACCACGACGCTCGGCAGCCAGCCGGATTCGGTGCCGTGGTGCTCCTCCTTCGTGAACTGGTGCCTCAAACAGGTCGGCATCCGCGGCACCAACAGCGCGGCGGCGGCCAGCTGGATCGACTGGGGCCAGCCGCTGGAAGAGCTGCGCTACGGCTGCATCGTCCAGATCCGCACCGCGCGGAGCGGACACGATCGCGCGACCGGATCGTCGAGCGGCAATCACGTCGCCTTCTTCGTGTCCAAGACCGCTACCCACATCACGCTGTTGGGCGGCAATCAGAGCAACCAGGTGAAAGAGTCGAACTTCCGGCTCAGCAGCTACGACATAAGGGCGATGCGATGGCCGACCGGTCGATGATCTTTGCGGCACTGGCGGCGTCTCTGCTGGTCGCGTGTGGTGCGCAGCCGAGCGATGGCGCAGGGTCGGCCACCGAGGACGCGGAGGTGGTGGCGGCACCGGCACCGGCACCGACGGCGACCGTCGCTGCGCCCCGGCCCATGTCGTCCCCGGCTCCGGCGGCGAACGAGAAGTTCGACGCCTATTGGCAGCGGTTCCGCGCGGCGGCGCTGGCGGGGGATGCGGCCGGCGTCGCCGCCGCGAGCGCGCCCGAGGTGACGTCGCACGGCATCCTGGACTCGGATCCGATCGCAACGCTCTCGCCGCAGGAGGTGCCGGCGATCGTCGCAGGGCTGCTCGCCAGCGAGGAGCCGATCGATCCGACGGGACGGACGCTGCGGCAGGTCCTGGGCGACGCGGCCGCGCCGCAGCGGGACGGCCAGCCCCTCGGCTTCCGGCGAGTCGGGCCGCTGACGTTCCAGCAGATCAAGGGTCGCTGGTACCTGACCGAGGTCTATCCGGAAGAGTAATCGGGCACTCGGTCGATTTGCCGGACGCCCCCGGACCGCCGGGCCGTGCTTTCGTCGCTAGTCTCGCGCTGTGCCGTTGCGGGACTTGGTCGCCTCGCTGCTCCCGAAGGCCTCGCGACGACCAATATTTCGACGACTTGGACGCTGTTGGTATTTGACCGGAGCGCCGTCGGAAGAATACACGACTGCGCAGGAGGATCGTCGCCGATCGGTAGACTTCGAACGGTGCGGCGCTGATTGTCCGGTGGTTTCGAAGGGGGCAGTGTTGCGACAGCGTATCGGGGCGGGCGCCGGAGTGATCGGCGCGGTCGTGGCGGGTCTGATGGCGGCACCCGCTGCCGCCCAGGGCGTGCAGTCCGGCTTGCCGACGCGTCAGGAAGTTACCCCGCCGACTCCGGACCAGCCGCGCGACACCACCGCTCAGGTCGATTCGCGCGGTGCCTTCGCGCAAGGCAACTGCGCGCTGGAAGCGTCGCCGTTGCGCGTGAACGTCAGCGAGGTGCGCTTCACCCGTCCAGGCGGCGCCGCGTTGCAACCGCAGATCGAACAGGCGCTCGCCGGTCTGACGCTGCCGACCGGGGACCAGCCGATCGCCGTGGTCTGTGCGGTGCGCGACCAGGCGAACGAGGCGCTGCGCCGCGGCGGCTGGGTCGCCTCGGTCCAGATCCCCGCGCAGGAGATCGCCGACGGCGTGCTCCGTCTGGAGGTGGTCACCGCGCGGATCGTCGACATCCGCGTGCGGGGCGATGCCGGCCGCTACGAGCCGCTGCTGCGGCGGCGCCTCGCGGCGATCCAGGCGATGGACCCGCTCAACGAGCGCGAGGCGGAACGGCTGCTGCTGCTGGCGGGCGACGTGCCGGGCCTCGACGTCGCACTGTCGCTGCGTCCCTCGGGCGGCGAGCAGGGGACCGTGATCGGCGAGCTCACCGTCAGCTCGCGCCGTTTCGCGGTCTATGCCAATGCGCAGAACTACAACTCGCGGCTGCTCGGGCGCGAGACGCTCTATGCGCGGGGCGAGATCTATGGGCTGAGCGGGCTCGCCGACATCACCTATCTGGGCGTGTCGGCGACCACCGACCTGCGCGAGCAGCGGATCGTCCAGGGCGGCCATATCTTCGAGATCGACGACAGCGGCACCAGCTTCGGCAGCCGCGCGAGCTACGCCTGGTCGCGGCCCGATCTGGGTGCGCTCGATCTGCGCACCAACACCTTCATCGGCGGCTTCGATCTCACCCGGCCGCTGATCCGCTCGGTGCGGCAGAACGCCCGCGCACGGCTGGGCTTCGACTTCGTCGACCAGACCACGCGGGTCGGCGGGGGCGACAATGCGGTGACGCTGACCCGCGACAAGCTGCGCGTCGCCTTCCTGGGCGTCGACGCCGACCGGCGGTTTGTCGACGCGAACGGCAACACCTGGCTGACCGTCGCCGCCACCGCCGAGCTGCGCAAGGGGCTGGGGATCCTCGACGCGAGCAAGCCGGGCCTGCAGAGCGGCGAGCTGACCTCGCGGCTGGAGGGCAACGCGCGGGCGCTGGTGTTCCGCGGGGTGGTGGACGCCACCGCCTATCTGGGGCCGGTGTTCAGCATCGCGGCGGTCGGGCAGACGCAATGGGCGAACGATCCGCTGCTCAACTACGAGGAGTTCGCGCTCGGCAGCCTCACCATCGGGCGCGGTTATGATCCCGGCTCGAACAGCGGCGATCGCGCGGCCGGCGCCCGGCTGGAGGCGCGCGCCGACCTGCCGGTGTTCTCGTCCGTCGGGACCCAGGTCTACGGCTTCTACGACGTGCTGCACCTGCGCAACCTCGACCGGTCGCGGCTGGAGGGGGCGCGCACCTTCGACAGCGCCGGGGGCGGGGTGCGGCTGTCGCTGCCCAACCGCCTGGTGCTCGACCTCACCTACGCCAAACCGCTCGATCGGGCCCTGCTGCTCGACGAGAAACGCCCGCCCGCGCGGGTGCTCGCCTCGCTGACCGTCCAGCTGCGCGATCGCGCACGATAGGAGCCGACCATGGCCGCTTCCGTTCCGTCCGTCTCCGGCTCCCGTCGCGTCCGCCGGCGCGTCCTCGCGCTCACCACCGCACTCGGCAGCCTGGCGCTGTTTCCGGCGCTGGCGCACGCGCAGGCGACGGGAGAGGTGAAGCTCCCGACGCAGGGCAAGGTCACGAGCGGCGTCGCCGAGATCACCACCCCGGGAGACGGGCAGCTCAACGTCAAGCTCAAAACCGGAAGCACTGTCATTGAGTGGAACGGGTTCAATATTCCCGAAGATTCGGCGGCGAAGTTCACTAACGGCACGAATGCGGCGAACGTAGCAGTCCTAAATAAAGATGTTTCGACCAATGTGTCGCAACTGCTCGGCAGGCTTGAAAGCGATAAGGGCGTGGCGGTTTGGGTGTATAACCCGAACGGGATCGTTGTCGGACAGGGCGCGGTACTCAACACAGGCTCGTTAGTGCTCACGACGCTGAAGCCGACCGACAACATACTGGACTCCGGTTCGGACGCTTCGTTCAACTTCAAGGCTGACGCCGGCAAAGGCGGATCATCGATCACCGTGGCGAACGGCGCGCAGATCACGCTGAAGGGCGGCAACCGCGGCCTGGTCATGGTAGCGCCCAAGATTGAGGCAGCCGGAACCTTCGACGCGGGCGACCAGGACTTGGCCTTCGTCACGGCGTCCGATGTCACGCTAACCTATAACCAAAACAGTCCGCTCTCGGTAACATTGAAGAGCGGAACGGAGGTCAAGGGGCGGAGCCAATACGTCAGCGGTACTGTCGCGGGGCGCAACGCCATCTTCGCGCTCGCCTCCAAGTCGGACATCACTGACTCGCTGCTGCAGGTCGATGGGAACGTGACGGCGACCGCAGGGTCGCGAGGCATCGTCCTGTCGGCGGGCAAGCCCGGCGCGGGCATCGATGGTGTAGAGGTTGCACGAAACGCGGCCGGGATCGACGGATCGGTCGCGCTGGCGGTCGGCGGCGCCCTGTCGACGAAGACGAACGGGAGCGTTCTTGCGTCCGCCAGCGGTGCTGCGACCTTCGGGGGAGACATCGTCAGTGCGCGAGCCGTCGGGATCGAAGCGCAAGCCGCGCTCGATGTCGCCGGCTCCGTGCGTGCTGCCGGCAACCTGACGTTCGCCGGTGCCGGGGTGACGCTGGGCGGCGCGAACGCCGTCGAACAAACCGCCGGCGGCAAGATCTCGGTGCGCTCAACGGACGGCAACATCACCGGCCGCGGCGCGCTGACGCTCCGGTCGGGAGCGGGCGGCAACGACAGCCTGATCCTGCGAACCGAGGGCGCGAAGGCAGGCGACATCCTGCTCGGAACCGAAAGCGCGCTGAACGCCGGGGGCCGCGATGGGCGGCTGACCCTCGAGTTGCGCGACGCAGCCAACGCCGTTTCGATCGGCGACGTCGCCGCGTCCACGCTGCGGTGGAAGGTCGGGAACGGCGGACCGAACGAGAAGCTGACGCTCACGTCCGGGGTGACGCTGGGCGACGTGAAGATCGACAACGGGTTGTCGATCGAGGCCGCATCGATCGCCACCGGCGCGGTCGATGCCGGTGGCGAGATCAACCTGAAGTCTGCCGCGGGTATTTCGACCGCCGCTTTGTTGGCGGGTGATGCGGTGACGCTGTCGGCGGTCGGAGACATCGCGGTAACCGGCGACATTCGGGCGGGAACCCGCTCCGACGTAACGATCGATGCCCCGGGCGCGATTACCCTTCGAGGCGTGCGCGCGGGCGAAGACATCGTGATCGGCGGCACCAAACCGGCGACGAGCGTCGCCGTGACCGGGGCGGTCGATGCCGGGGCCAACTACAAGATCAATGCCGATCGCGTGATCCTCGGCGGGAGCGGTGCCGTTCAGCAAGCGGCGGCCGGCGCGATCACGATCACGGCCGGAAGCGGCGGCATCACCGGCCTCTCCGGACTGACGCTGCTTTCCGACAGCAACGACAACGACAGGGGAAATCTCACCCTGGCGATCGACCCGGCGCGGGTTGCGGCGGCGGCGGGTGGCGGTGCGATCGATTTCGCAGCCGACACGAAGCTCTCCGGCGGTACCGATCGTTCGACCACTGTGGAGATCCGCTCGGCAGACGCCGCCGGTGCCGTCAGCCTGGGCGACGTAGAGGCACGCGCGCTTTCCGGCGCGGTAGGAAGTGACGAGTTCGCTGACGGCCTGACTCGCACCGGCGCGCTGCGTACGGGTGCGGTATCGCTGCGGGAAAACCTCATCTTGTCGGGAAGCGCCGTCGAGACGGGCGCGCTCTCTACGGAGGGCGCCGTTCGGCTGATCGCGAGCGAAGGCGGGATCACCACCGGCGCCATCACCGCGCTCGGCTCGGCGTCCGCGGAGGCGGCGGGCGCATTGACGGTCGGAAAGGTTTCGGCGCGCGAAGTGAAGCTGTCCGGAAGCACGGTCGCTGCCGGTGCACTCACCGCGACGAACGGCGGGGTCGGCGTCAGCGCGAGCACGGGCGACGTCACTGCCGCTGCGATTTCCGCGACCCGCAACGTCTCGGTAAAGGCGCCCGGGGCGATCACGCTCGGTGGCATTGCCGCCGGCGGCACGGCGAACGCGCAGGCGGGCGCGGCCCTGACCATCGGCGGCGACGTTTCCGCAAGCGCGATGACGCTGTCGGGCAGCACGATCGTCGCCGGTGCGCTCACCACCACGGACGAGGGTGTGATCGCGACGGCGACGGAGGGCTCGATCGTCACCAACGCCATCGCGTCGGCGCGCGAGGTCGCGCTGACCGCGCCGGGCTCGATCCTCACGGGCAGCATCACCGCGAGCGGCTCTGCCACGGCGGAGGCGGTGGGGGCGCTGACGGTCGGTACGGTTTCGGCGCGCGAAGTGAAGTTGTCGGGGGCCGCCGTCGACGCGGGCGCGCTCACCGCGACCAACGGCGGCGTCGGCGTGACGGCGAGCACCGGCGGCGTCACGACCGCCGCGATTTCCGCGACCCGGAACGTATCGGTGAAGGCGCCGGGCGCGATCACCCTGGGCGGCATCACCGCTGGCGGCACCGCGGCGGCACAGACGGACGCGGCGCTGACCATCGGTGGCCGGGTCTCCGGCACCGGCGTGACGCTGTCGGGCAGCACCGTTCAGGCGAAGGCGGTCGCCGCGACTGCCGGTGGCCTGCGGATCGGCGCTACCGAAGGCGGAATTACAACGGCGGCCCTCTCGGCCTCGCAGGGCATCTCGATCACCGCCCCGGGCGCCCTTAGTGTGGGTGCACTGACCGCAGGGGGCGCGATCGTTGCGGACGTCGGGGGAGCACTGACCGTCGGCGGCGACGTCGACGCGGGCGAACTGACGTTGCGCGGCAACGCAGTGGCGCTCGACGGGCAGAGCGTGCGCAGCGCGGGCAAGATCGACCTCCTCGCGCGCAGCGGCGGCATCGCCAGCCGCGGGGCGCTAGCGCTGACCTCGACCAGCGGCGACGAAGCCGACTTCATCCGGTTGCAGGCTGCGGGGCCGGAAGGGATCGTCCTGGCGGACGGCAGCACGATCACCGGCGGGGCGAACCGCGCGCTCGACGTGCGAATCTTCAACGGCGTTGCGGATGCACCGCTGGTGCTGGGCGACGTCACCGCACGATCGCTCGGCATGCTCGACCAGCTCGACGGTGGGCAGGGCGGTGCGTTCCGCTCGCAGGGCTCGCTGACGTTCGGACGGCTGAACCTGGTGCAGGGCTTCGCCGCCGAAAGCCTGGGCGGCGACGTCACGGTCGAGGCGATCGCGGTGACCGGCCAGGGCCAGGGCATCGATCTGCGGGCGAGCAACGGCACGCTGTCGATCCAGAACGACCTGTCGACCAGCGGCGCGATCACGCTGGCAAGCGGCACCGCGCTCAGCCTCGGCCGTGTGGAAAGCCGCGATGCGGCGGTGTCGCTGACCAGCGCGGGCGCGGTGAGCGCAGGAACGCTGCTCGGCAAGACCGGCGTGACCGCGACCGGCGCGACCCTGACCGTCGGCGATGCACAGGGCGGGGCGATCGATCTCACGGCGACCGCCGGCAATCTCTCGCTCGGTCGCGCGGACGGCAGCGCGGTGCGGCTGTCCGCAGCGGGCGGGGCGATCTCGACGACAGGCGAGGTGATCGCGCGTGCGGGCGCCGTCGATTTTGCCGCCGCGGGCGACATCACCGCAGCCGGTCGCATCGACGCGCAGAGCGGCGGCGTCCGTCTGCAGAGCACCGGCGGCACGGTTGCCGCGACCGGCGGCATCGGCGCGACCGGCGACGTCACGCTGGCCGGGTCCGCGCTCACGCTGAGGGGCGCGCAGCGAGCGGGGGGCAGCTACACCGCGACGGCGAGCGCGGGCGGGATCGCCAACGGCGGCGGCTTGTCGATCCGGGCGGGCGCGAACGGCGCCGACGGCGCGACGCTGACGCTGTCGGCTACCGGCGGTGCCATCGCGCTCGACGGCGCCGTGCTCGATGCCGGGACGCTCGGTGCGGTCGGCCTGAGCACCGATGGCGGCGGTATCGCCGTCGGCAACGTGACGACTGCGAGCCTCACCGCGACCGGCGCCACTGCGGCAGGATCGGCGATCCGCACCGGCAATCTCACCCTCGGCGGGCCGCTGACGCTGCAGGCTGCGGGCGACGTCATCACCGGCCGGATCGACGCGGCCGGTGCGGCGACCATCGCGAGCGATGCCGGCAATACGACGGTCGGCGACGTCACCACCGACGGCGCGGTGGCGCTGTCCGGCGGCAGCGTCCGCTTCGGCGCACTCCGAGCAGCGAGCCTGACCGCGACGGCGGCCACCGGCGCGCTGACCGGCGGCGACGTGACCACCGGCGGGGCGGTTGCGATCGACGCCGGCGCGGGCAGCGTGACGCTGGGCGAAGTGACGACCACCCAAGGTGCCGTCTCGCTCCTCGCCGGCGCCGGGCTGACGGCGGCGCGCGTCGCGGCGGGCGGAACGGCGACACTGACCTCCACGGGAGCAGGCTTCAACACCAGCGTCGCCAACGGGGTCAGCTCGGGCGGGTCGCTCACGATCGGCTCGGGCGGGGATATCGTCACGCCGTCGCTGGAAAGCGGGGGCGACCTGACCATCCTCGCGCCCAACGGCGCGCTTCGGTCCGAGGGCGGAAACGGCGTCGATCTCGTGTGGCGGACGGGCAGCGCCTTCACGCTGGCGGTCGGTACCGATGCGCAGTTGGGCGATGTGATCGGCGGAGGCGACATTTCGATTTCCGCCCGTTCGCTGAGCGCGCGGAATGTGAACGGCGGCACCAATGCGGTGACCCTGCGTGCAACCGGCGGCGACCTGACCATTTCCGGTTCGGTCACCGGCGGCGCCGTCACGCTCGATTCGGTCGGCGCGACGCGGCTGGGTACCGTCGACGCGTCGGGCGCGCTGGTGCTGGGCGGCGGCCAGCGGCTGTCGTTCACCGACGTCTCCGGCGCGACCATCAAGGCCAGCGGCGGGTTCATCACCGGCAACTCGGTGCGCTCGTTGGGAACCGCGGCGCTTGCCGGAGACGGCGTCTTGATCGGCACGATCGGTGCGGCCGGTGCGTTGAGCGTGGATTCCGGGGCGGGCGACCTGTCGCTCGGCACGGTCGGTGGCGGCAGTACGGTGACGCTCGGTACTGCCGGCTCGGCGACGCTGGGGTCGGTCACCGCCGCACAGGCGCTGACGCTGAACGCGGGTACGCTCTCCTTCGGCGAACTCGCCGGCAATACGGTCGGCGTGACCGCAGGATCGATCGACGGCGGCACGCTGCGCGCGACCGATGCCGCGACGGTGGTCGGTACAGGCGTCGCGATCGACGCGGTCGATGCGGGCGGAACGCTCGCGATCAATGCGGGGACGGGTGCGCTGTCGCTCGGAACGGCCACGAGCCGGGGCGTGACGCTCTCGGGCGGCAGCGCAGCGCTGGCCTCGGTCAGCGCCACCGAAACGCTCAAGCTGACCATCGCGCAGGATCTGTCGTTCGGGGAGCTGAGCGGCGGATCGGTCGAGGCCTCTGCAGGTGCGGTCGAAGGCGATACGCTGCGTGCGACCGGTGCCGCGACCGTGCGCGGCACGGGGATTGCGATCGACACGACCGAGGTCGGCGGTGCGCTCTCGCTCGACGCTGGCGTCGGTGCGCTGACGCTCGGGACGGCCACGGGCAAGAGCGTGACTCTGTCGGGCGGCAGCGCGACGCTGGGCACGATAGCGGCCACCGAAGCCCTCAAGCTGACGATCGGTGAGGATCTGTCGTTCGGGGAGCTGAGCGGCGGATCGGTCGAGGCGTCGGCGGGTGCGATCGATGGCGATACGCTGCGTTCGACCGGCACCTCCACCGTACGCGGCACGAGGATTGCGATCGACACGACAGAGGTCGGCGGTGTGCTCTCGCTCGACGCTGGCGTCGGTGCGCTGACGCTTGGGACGGCCATGGGTAAGAGCGTGACTTTGGCGGGCGGCAGCGCAACGCTGGGCACCGTAGCCGCCACGGAAGGGCTCAAGCTGACGGTTGGGGAGGACCTGTCGTTTGGCGAATTGAGCGGCGAATCGGTCGAGGCGTCGGCCGGTGCGATCTATGGCGACACGCTGCAGTCGACCGGTGCCGCGTCCGTGCGCGGAACGGGGATCGCGATCGGCACGGCGGATGTCGGTGGTGCGCTCGCGATCGATGCCGGCGCTGGGAGTCTGACGCTCGGAAGCGTCGATGGGCGCGGCGACGTCGGTCTGACGGCGGGCGGCGGGGCGACGTTGGGACGCGTGGCTGCAGCCCAGGCGCTGATCGTGGCGATCGGCGGCGATCTGTCCTTCACCGAACTCGCGGGCGGTTCCATCGGCGGCTCCGCGGGCGCGGTGCGTGGCGCGGCGCTCCGAGCGACCGGTGCCGTCGACCTGCGTGGCGGGACCATCGAGCTGACCTCCGCCGACGCAGGTGGGGCGCTGGCGCTGACGGCGACCGACGGCGGGCTCGTGCTCGGCAGCGCTTCGGCCGGCGGCGACGTCGCGGTCGGAGCCAGCGATCTGCTTCGCGTCGATGGCGCGGTGACGGCCGGCGGCGATTATCGCGTGACCGGCGGCAGCGTCCAACTGGGCGGCGCAGGCGTCACCCAGCGCGCCGGCGGCGCCGTCACGGTGACCGCGACGAGCGGCGACATTCGCGGCGGCAGCGGGCTGACGCTGGTCAGCGGTGCCGGCGGCGCGGGCGGGGCGATGGTCCTCGACGCTGCCGGCGGCATCGAACTCGGCGACACGGTGCTGCAGGCGCAGCCGGGCAGCGGTGCGGCGCTGGGGCTTCGTGCCGGCAGCGGCCGGGCGATCCGGCTCGGCAGCGTCGAAGCGGGGTCGATCGGCGGCTTCGACGGCACGAACGCGCTCGACCGGCTGGTCCACGACGGCAACTTCGAAACCGGCGACCTCCGCGTCGGTCGGATGGCAGTGACGCTCGGCGCGGGCGACTTGCGGACCGGCCGCATCGACAGCAGCGGCGCGCTGGCGATCGAAGCAGCCGCAGGCGCGGTGACGACCGGCGATCTCAACGCCGCAAGCCTCGACCTGCGCAGCGGCAACGGCCTCGCGATCGGCACGGCCAAGGTGGTCGGTGCCGCGGCGCTGCGCGGCGGCGCGATCATCGCGGCCGGCGTCGAGGCCGGGACGCTGACGGTCGAGACGCCCGGCAGCCTGTCGGGCATTGATGGCGGTCGCGTGTCGCTGCGCACGACCGCGGGCGACCTGTCGGTCGATGCGGGAAGCGCGCGACTCGATCGTGTGGAGTCGGCAGGGGCGATCGGGCTGCGCGGCGGGCGGATCGACGTCGCCGGACCGATCGCGGCCGCGCGCCAGCTGCTCGTCGAGGCGCGCGAGGCGCTGGCGATCGGCGACGCGAGCGCGGGCGGCGACCTGACGCTCGGGTCGGCGGGCGAGCTGTCCGCCGGTGCGCTCGGCACCAAGGGCACGCTCAAGGCCGATGGCGCGACGATGACCATCGGCAGCGCACGCGCCGACGGCGGGCTTGCGCTCACCAGCGGGGGTGCGCTGTCGCTGGGCAGCGGAACCGCGAACGGCATCGCCATCGACGCGGCGGGGCTGGCGACCGTCGGTGCGCTCAGCGGCGGGTCGTCGATCGACCTGGTCGCGGGCGATGCCGAGCTTACCGGCGACGTCCGCGCGAGCACCGTGCGGTTTGCGACGCGCGACCCGGCGAGGACGGCGCTGCGCATCGGCGACGGTACGGAAAGCGATGGCTTCCATCTCTCCAACGCCGAAGTCGCGCGGGTGGGGGCCGACACGCTCCGCTTCGATGCCGCGACCGGGAAGCTCGAAGTCGGCGGGCTGTCGTTGGCCGCCGCTGCGGGGCGCACGATCGAGATGCTCTCGACCGGCGACGTGGAGGTCACGGGCGTGGTGTCCTCCACCGGCACCGGGCGCTCGATCCGGATCGGCGGCGACGCCGGAGCGGGCAACGCAGGCACCATCCACGTCATTGCGACCAGCGACGCGGGTGGGCGGCTGCTGGTTGACGGTGCGGATCTGGAGCTGCGCGGCGATCGCATCGCGGTCGGGTTGGAGCCCAACTTCATCGGTACGCTGCTGCCGGGCGATGCCGGCCGCGACCAGGCGGCGGCGCTGATCGGCAACCCGAACTCGGTGCTCTACAATCCGCAATTGGGCGGCGGCTTCTTCGATCCGTCGGCGACCACCACGGTCGCCGCACGCTCGCTCACCGTCCGCTTCGGCGACTATGCGCTGTTCCAGAACACCGCCATCGCTGGCGAGACCTCGGGCATGGTGCTCGGTGGCGCGGACGTGCCGATCGCGCCGGCGCTGCGGGTGTCGAGCTATGGCACGCCGGGCCTCGGCAGCGTGGCGGTGTTCGGGCGGATCAACGGCATCGCTGGCGCCTCTGCGGCGCTGATCGGTCGGCCGGTGATCGACATCGATCCAGGCTTGCTGGGGAGCAGCCGAATCAACGGCTGCCTCGCCGGATCGGGCGCCGGCTGCCTGACGACCATCGTCATCCAGCCGACGCTCCAGGTGTTCGAATGGGACAGCCAGGCGGTGTTCGGCATCTCGCAGGACGTCGCCGTGCCGTTCACGCCGATCGTCGGCGGCAACAACGAGGAACTGCTCACCGGCCTCCCGGCGCTCGCGCCCGAGGCGCCGGAGACTTCCCGCCAACCCTCCGCAGCGCGGGAGCCGCAGCAGTGATCCGTTTCCACCGTGCCGTCCTGCTCGCCGGCGTCGCGGCCGCGCTCGGCGGATGCGGCGCGACTCCACCGCCGACCCGGCTCGACAGCTTCAGCCTGGGTCGCAACGGCGCCGGCGAGCCGTGCGTCGCCGCGCGCAACTGGAACGATCCCGCCGCGCCCGACGCCTTCGCGCGCGCCTATGCGATCACCTGCTCCAACGCCGCCGCCGCACGGCCGCTTGGCAGCGTGCGCGCGGTCGAACCGAGCGAAGCGGCGCTGGAAGCGGTCGATGCCCAGTTCGACTGTGGCGAGAGGCGGGCGATCACGGTCGCAGGCCAGCCGGCGACGGCGGGCCACTGCCTCGACAAGGTGACGGGGCTGCCCTCGATCCGCATCGATCTGTTGCACGACAGGAAGCGCTACGTCGCCTCGGGCGCGCCGGCGCTGCTGCCGCAGATCGAGGAGGCGCTGACCGTCGCGTCCGGTATCCGGCGGCCGAGCGTCGACACCACGCGCACGCTCACCGCGAGCGTCGATCTGGCCGAGCTCGGCGAGGCCGCACCCGGTACGCCCGCGTCGGAAGAGGCGACGCCGTCGAACACCGCCGGCGCGCTCGCGCAGGGGATCGGCTTCAACCACAAGGGGCTGCACGTCGAGGCATCGCGCGTGCTCAACGACGCGCTCAGCCGCCTGCGTCCCGATACGCCTCCGGCGACGCGTGCCGAACTGCTGCTCGAAGCCGGGCTCGCCGATTCGAACATCCGCTTCCCGGAGACGGCACAGGCGCACTTCGCCGCCGCCGACGCGATCTTCCGTGCCGACCCGCAGGCGCGAACGGTGTTCCTGATGCGCAAGCGCGATACCTATCGCGCGCTCGATGCGCTCAACCGCGGCGCCTTCCAGGAGACGCTGGCAGACCTCGACCGCGCCGGTGCGGCGCCGGTCGCCGACCAGCCGCTCAACGACGCCGCGACGCTCGCCGCCATCAATCAGACGCCGAGCGGCAGCGCCCCGAACGCCGTCGCGGTGGCGGACGCCGGGCAGCTCTCGCAGCTCGTGCTCGACGCCCAGACCCGCTACGCGCGCAGCGTGGCGCTGCTGGCGCTCAACGACGTTCCCCGCGCCATCACCGAGATCGAAGCCGCCGCGGCGCTTTACCGCCCGCTGTCCAACGAACGGATCGAGCAGGGCCAGCTCGCCTGGCTCGGCGCACGCATCGCGCGCCAGCAGGGGCGGTTGCAGGCGCGGAGCGGGCTGTACGACGCGGCGCTCGACAGCTTCGACCGTGCGGTGGACCTGCTGCGGCGCGGCTCGGTCGCGAATGGCGGCACTGGCGGCGAGCCGGCGGTGGCCGAAGCCGAACTGGAACGCGCGGCGATCTATGCGCGCACCGGCGTGTCGCGCAAGGACGCGCGCGAGGCGTTCGGCGCCGCAGTCGACACGCTGATCGCATCGGGGGCGACCACCGCGGGCGGGTCGATCGCGATGGAGGACTATCTCGACCTGCTGGTGCGCGAGGCGGCGTCGTCGCCGCGCGACGACACCTACGAGCGCTTCTTCCGCGCGGTGCAGGCGACCGGCGAGCCGGCGGTGGCGCGACAGATCACCGAACTGCGCAACGTCGTCACCGCAGATCCGATGGTCGCGGCGGCGGTGCGGGAGCGGGCCGATCTGGAGCGCGAGCTCACCCGGCTGCGCTACGCCATCGCCGGTCAGGCGGAGGAAGACTCGACCACCTCCGTCGCCGAATACGAGCGGGCGCGCCGCGCCGCGGAGGAGCGGCTGCTGCAGGTCGACGCGCAACTGGCGGCGAACCCGCGCTACCGCACCGTCGACGAGAGCCCGGCGACGCTTGCCGAGCTGCGCGCGGCGCTCCGTCCGGGCGAGAGCTTCGTCAAGCTGACCACGCTCAACCGCCGCGTCTACGGCATGGTCGTCACTGCCGACCGCACCTACCTCTATCACGTCGCAGACAGCGACGCGGCCAAGCAGGTGGTGACGACGCTCGCCGAGCAGCTGCGCGGGTCGATCGACGGCGAACTCGCGAGCGGCAAGCTCGTGCCGTTCGACGAGGCGCGCGCCTATACGCTGTACCGGCTGATCGCGGGGCCGGCGGCGGACGTGCTCGCCGGGACCAAGGCGATCGTGATCGATCCGTCGGGACCGCTCCAGCAGCTGCCGATCGGCGTGCTCGTCACCCGCTATACGCCCGATCGGACGCGGGAAGATCCGTTCGACTTTTCGGACACCGCGTTCCTCGCGTCCAATGCGGCGATTTCGACCGCGCTGTCGCCGCGCTCCTTCCTGGTGGCGCGCGCGCTGCCGCCATCGCGCGCGCGGCGCAACTTCCTGGGCTTCGGCGAGCATCAGCTGCCCGCGGTCGCGGCGTTCACCGGCACGGTGCGGGTCGGCTTCGGCTGCACCGTGGCGGCAGACGAGCTCAACGCGGTCGCGCGGACGCTCAAGCCGATCAACGCGAACGAGCTGCGCATCGCCGCCGACGCGCTGGGGGACCGCAATGCGGAGCTGGTGACCGGCGGGCCGTTCAGCGACACCGCGGTCGAGGCGCGTCAGGATCTCGACCAATTCGAGGTGGTGCACTTCGCCACCCACGGGCTGGAAGAGGGCATGTGGGGGTGCGCCAAGTCGCCGCCGGCGCTGGTGACCTCGTTCGGCGCCGCGGGGTCGGACGGGCTGCTCGACTTCTCCGAGATCGCGAAGCTGCGGTTCGACGCGAACCTCGTGGTGCTTTCGGCCTGCGATACTGCGGCGGGCGTGCGCGGCGAGGCGCTGGCACGCAGCGCGGGACAGGAGCAGGCCGGCTCGACACTCGAGGGTCTGGTGCGCGCCTTCCTCACCGCCAATGCGCGCTCGGTGCTCGCCACTTACTGGCAGGTCTCCGCCGAGCAGGAGAGCGACGAGTTCATGCGCAGCTTCTACGCCGCCGCGCGCACCGCCACGATCGGCGATGCGCTGCGCGAGGCGCAGAAATCGCTGATCGCTCAGCCGCAATATTCGCATCCCTTCTACTGGGCGCCCTATTTCCTGGTGGGGGACAGCGCCAAGCCGATGCTGACCCGGGGCGGGGGGCAGGTCGCCCAGCGTTGATGGCGCAGGCGCGATCGATCGGGCTGGCGCTGCTCGCGCTCGCGGCGGCGTGGCTGTGGCTGCTGCTTGGTGTGCCGGTCGCGAGCGGGCTCGCGGCGGCGCAGGGGCCGGTCGCTGGCGAGCTCGTCTTCACCCTGGTGGTGTTCGGCGGGCTGCTCGCGCTGGCGATCGGGATCGGCGCGCTGGGTGGCGTCCGCATCTTCCGTTCGGGGGATCGTACGGGCAAAGCGCTGTTCGGCGGCATCGTGCTCGGATCGGCGGGGCTGTCGCTCGCGATCGGCTACTGCGCGCTGGCGGGGACGGCCCAATGGCGCGCGACGGCCGTTTCGGGCCCGGCGCTGGCGATCGGCGTGGCGACGGTCGCGGTGCAGGTGCTGGCGGAGGAGGCGATGTTCCGCGGCGTCGTCCAGCCGCTGCTGGTGCGCGCGATCGGCCGCGCGGGCGGTCTGCTCCTCGCCGCGGCGGCGTTCGCGGGACTGCACGCCGTCCACGGTTCGGGTGGCGGCTGGCCGACGCTCGTCAACATGCTGCTCGGCGGCGTGCTGTTCGGCTGCCTGGCGCTGCGCGAAGGCGGCATCGCCAGCGCGACGGGGGCCCATTTCGGCTGGAATGCGGCCGAGCAGCTCGCGTTCGGCGCCCAGCCCACTCCCGGCGTGGGCGCCTTCGGATCGGTGTTCGACGTCGAGCTGGTGGGCGCGAGCGGCTGGGGCGGATCGGACGCGGGGCTCAACGCCAGCTGGGCGATGACGCTCGCGCTGCTGGCGCTGCTCGCGTTCGTGCTGGTTCGGATGCGGGCGCCGCGCCTAAGCGGCTGAGGCGTACCGGACGACTTCCCGTCACGCGCCGTTCGCGCGCTGTACGTCGATCGCGTCGCGGACCTTGCGGAACTCGGCTGCCGCCTTTCCGCCGATGGTGCGCCCGCCACCGGTCTCGATCGACAGCGGATCGACCGGATTGCCGTCGATGTGCACTTCGTAGTGGAGGTGCGGGCCGGTCGAGCGCCCGGTGGTGCCGACCTCGCCGATCTGGGTCCCCTGCAACACTCGCGCGCCCGGCGCGATCCCCCCGGCGATGCGGTTCATGTGCAGGTAGAGCGTCTCCCAGCCGTTGTCGTGGCGCAGCCGGACGAAGTTGCCGTTGGCACCCTTCGGGCCCGCGAAAGACACCGTCGCGTCGCCCGCGGCGAAGATCGGCGTGCCGGTCGGCGCGGCGAAGTCGGTGCCGCGGTGCATCTTGACGAAGCCCAGGATCGGGTGCCCGCGCATCCCGAAGCCCGAACTGATCCGCGCCGCCTCCACCGGGGTACGCATCAGCGCGCGGCGGCTGCTGCGCCCGCTGCTGTCGAACCACTCCGCCTCCTCGGTGCCGACCGGCTGGAAGCGATAGAGCGCGCGCGTCTTGGCCGCGGTCGACAGGAAGGCATAGACCAACGTCGCCGGACCGACCGGCTCGCCCGAATCGTTGACCCGCTGCTCGAAGCCGGCCTCGAACACGTCGCCCGGCGAGACCTCGCGCTGCATGTCGAAGTCGTAGCGGAACGCGTTGGCGAAATCGCTCACCAGCACGTCGCTGACCCCGGCAGCCACCGCCGAGGTGTAGAAGCTCTCGCCGTCGAGCTCGCCGCGCACGAACCGCAGCTGCCGGACGAGATGGGCGGTAAGCGGCTTGGCGGCGAGCCCCCCGGCGCCGCTGCGCTCGATCGTCACCCCCGATCCGTC
The DNA here is from genome assembly GCF_047975845.1 of Sphingomonas mangrovi. Lineage (NCBI taxonomy): Bacteria > Pseudomonadati > Pseudomonadota > Alphaproteobacteria > Sphingomonadales > Sphingomonadaceae > Sphingomonas > Sphingomonas mangrovi. The sequence continues at coordinate 132,964 of NZ_JBIUCZ010000005.1, forward strand.
GGCATGGGTCGCGACCAGCGTGCGCAGCTGCGCGGCGCCGCCGATGTCGACCAGCACGACCTGGAGACGGATCTCGCCGGCCGCCGCACCCAGCTGCTCGGCCGCGAGGCTGCCGACCTTCTCCGCTTCGTCCGGGGCGATGCCCAGTGCCTTCAGGCTCGGCACCAGCCGATCGGCGGCGGGCAGGTTGAGGATGCGCTGGTCGACGCGCTCGCCCGGCGCGGCGGGGCTGGCGGCTGCCGAGGGCGGTGCTTCGGGCCGTGCCTGGCGCGCCGCAAAGGCGCCGGCGGCCGCTACCGCGAGCGCTGCGCCGATCGCCGCCGCCCGGTTCGGCAGCCCGCCGATCCTGTGGTCGGGTGCCGATGCGGCCCGGTGCAGCCGTGTAGTTTGTGCGCTCGGCGAAGTTGTCGCGAGCACCGGCGCCGTTCGTGTCGTTTCGGGGCCAGTCCTCGTCCAGGATCGCGGGTCGTAGGAGGGCTCTGGATCGTCGCGACCGTTCACGCACCACCTCGATCCGTTGCGAGCAGACGCGCGGCAAAGCGATGCGGCGCCGGGAAAGCTATTGCCCGGCGCAGGCTATTTGGCAATAACTCCACCCGACGCCGACCGGCGCCGAGCGTTCAGGGGTTGGGGAAAGCGGTTGGCAGGGAAGAACCGGGTTGCCTGGCACGAGGGCATGTTCCTTCGGCCGCAGCATTTCCAGGCGCAGGACCGCTATACCGAGGCGCAGCTCCAAGCGCGGGTGGGCTCCGTCCGGCCGTGGCCGTGGGGGCTGATCGAGCTGACGCTGGACGAGGACCTCGCCGCGCTCGGCAAGTTCGCGGTGCATCGCGCGGTGGGGGTGATGCCCGACGGCACGCCCTTCGCCATTCCCGACGACATGCCGCCGCCGCCGCCGCTCGACGTGCCCGAGGATGCGCGCGACGCGCTGGTGTCGCTGACGCTTCCCGCGAGCCAGCCGGGCGCGGTGCAGTTCCGCGATGCCGAGGACGGCGGGCTCGACTCGCGCTACTTGGTCGACGAGGCGGAGGTGGCGGACGCCTATTCGTCCGACCGCACCAGCGAGCCGATCGGGCTCGCGCGTCCCAACCTGCGCTTCGGCGTCACGCGCGACCAGACCTATGGCCGGGTGACGCTCGGCCTCGCGCGGGTGCGGGAAGTCCAGAACAAGCGGCTGATGCTCGACGACCGCTACATCCCCGCGACCCTCGACATCGCCGCGGCGGCGCGGCTGCGCGGCGGCCTGTCCGACATCGTCGGGCGGGCGAGCCAGCGCGCAGGCGAACTGGCGGTGCGCGCGGTCGAGGCGACCGACGGCGGCTCCGACACCTTCGCCAGCTTCCTGCTGCTCCAGGCGCTCAACCGCTGGATGCCGGTGCTCGAGCACCTCCAGTTCCTGCCGACCGTGCATCCGGAGCGGCTGTACGAGACGCTGACCTCGATGGCGGGCGAGTTGGCGACGATGATTCGCCCGGAACGCCGCGCCCCGCCGCTGCCGCGCTACGACCACGAGGATCCGCAGAGCTGCTTCGATCCGGTGTTCGACCTGCTCCAGTCGATGCTGTCGGCGGTGTTCGAACGCTCGGCGGTGCAGCTGCCGCTCGATCAGGCGGGGCCGGGCGCCTACGTCTCGCGCATCACCGACCACGGGCTCTACCAGACCGGCTATTTCTACCTGGCGGTGTCCGCCGCCTCGCCGGTCGAGGAGATCCGCGGCATGTTCCCCTCGGTCGCCAAGATCGGGCCGGTGCAGCGGATGCGCGCGATCGTCGACTCCGCGCTGCCGGGCGTGCCGCTGCGCCATACGCCGACCCCGCCGCCGCAGCTGCGCGTGCTGCCGGGCTTCGTCTATTTCGAACTCGACCGCGGCGTGCCCGACTGGCGCGAGTTCCAGCAGGCGACCGCGCTCGGTCTCCACGTCGCCGGGGACTGGCCGCAGCTTAAACTCGAACTCTGGTGCGTGAAGCGGAGCGCGCGATGAGCGGCGAGGACGGGGACGACGGCAACAAGACGGTCTTCCGCCCGTCGCCGTTGCAGGGGCTGAAGCGCAACGCCCCGCCGCCCCCGCCTGCCGGCGGTGGCTTCACCCCCGGCGGGTTCGGCCCGGGCGGCTACGATGCGCCGCCGTCGCTGTCGCAGAGCAGCCATGCGCCGGTCGGCCCCGGCGTCGCGCCGTCGCGGCTCGCCGAGGACGACGTGCCGTTGCCGGCGACGCCTCCGGCGATCCGCAACGTCATGCTCGCCGAGGCGGAGCCGGTGCTCGCGCTGCTGGCGGCGGTGCGGGCCGGTCGCGTGCGCGTGCCGATGCCCGAATTCCACCGCCGCTGCTCCAAGGCGATCGCGCGGTTCGAACAGGCGATCCAGCCGCACTATCCCGAGGAGAAGCGGCAGCGGGCGAAGTATGCGGTGTGCGCGACCGCCGACGACGTGGCGCAGAACCTGCCTGGGATCGGCACCGACGGCGCGGAATGGGCGCGCCGGTCGATGGTGGTGCAGTTCTTCCACGAGAACATCGGCGGCGACCGTTTCTGGCAGCTGGTCGACGACATGCTGCGCACGCCCAACGACAATCTCGACCTGATCGAGCTGTTCCACGCGTGCCTGGCGGCCGGCTTCGAGGGCCGGTTCCGGGTGATGCCGGACGGGCGACGGCGGCTGCAGGAAATCATGGCGCGGCTGCAGGGCGCGTTGCCGCACGTCCGCTCGCTGTCGCAGGTCGAACTGGTGCCGAACTGGCGCGGCGAGAACGCGCCGGTCGGCCGGATCGGCCTCAACGTGCTGGCGCTGGCGGCGGCGGGGGCGCTTGCGTTGCTGGTGCTGGTCTATGCCGTGCTGCGGCTGATGCTGGCCTCGGGCGGCGAGACGCCCGCGCGCGGGCTTGCCGATCTGACCCCCGACGCGCGGCTCACGCTGTCGCGGCCCGCGGCCGAGATGGCGCCGACGCAAAGCGCGCAGGCGTCGCGGCTGGCCAAGTTCCTGGAGCCGGAAATCCGCGAGGGCCTGGTCACCGTCGAAGAGGATGCGCAGACGGTGCGCGTCCGGACCACCGTCGGCCAGCTGTTCGAGTCCGGCTCGGACGCGCTGGAGTCCGGGCGTGAGGCGCTGTTCCATCGCATCGGCCGCGCGATCGAGGCCGAGCAGGGATCGGTGCTGATCGAGGGGCATGCCGACAACGACCGCGTCGCCACCGTCCGCTTCCCGGACAACATGGCGCTGTCGGAAGCGCGCGCGGAGACGGTCGGAAAGCTGATCCGCGCCGATCTGTCCGATCCGGCGCGCGTATCGACCAAGGGGCTGGGGGAAAGCGTGCCGATCGCGTCGAACGACACTGCCGCGGGCAAGTCGCAGAACCGCCGCGTCGAAATCATCGTGCCGCGGCGGTACTGATGCGCCGCTTCTTCCGGAACTGGTATGCGGTCACGATCGTCTCGGCGATCCTGCTGGCGCTGATCGTCGCGTTCGGCCTGCCGCTGTTCGTCGCCTTCTTCCGCCCCTGGTCGGTGCGGATCGCGGGCGTGGTGCTGATCGCGCTGCTGTGGGGTGCCTGGTGGGGCTGGCGCCGCTGGCGGGCCAAGCGCGCCGCCGCCGCGATTGCCGCCGAACTCGCCGGGCCCAACGCCACCGACGAGGAGGGCAAGGCGCTCGGCCAGCGGATGGGCGAGGCGCTGGCCAAGCTGCGCAGCGCGGCGGGTGGGCGCCGCGACTATCTCTACAGCCGGCCTTGGTACGTCATCATCGGCCCGCCGGGCGCGGGCAAGACGACCGCGCTGCTTCATTCGGGGCTGCGCTTCCCCTTCGTCGAACAGGCGGTGAAGGGGGTGGGGGGGACCCGCAACCTCGACTTCTGGTTCGCCGACGAAGCGGTGCTGGTCGACACCGCCGGCCGCTATACGACGCAGGACTCCGACGCGGCGGTCGACGCCGCCGGCTGGGCCGCGTTCCTGTCGCTGCTCAAGCGGCACCGTCCCGCGCAGCCGATCAACGGCATCCTCGTCGCGGTCGGGGTCGACCTGCTGCTCGGCAGCGACTGCGCCGCTATCGACGCGCATGCCAGCGCGGTGCGCCGCCGGCTGGTGGAGCTGCGGCGCACGCTGGAAACGGCCGTTCCCGTCTATCTGATCGTCACCAAGGGCGATCTGCTGGCCGGGTTCAGCGAGTATTTCGACGATCTGGACGTCGAGGGCCGCCGCGCGGTGCTCGGCGCGACCGTTCCCTATGCGGACGGGCGTCCCAGCACGGAGGCCCTGGCGCACGCGTTCGACACCGCTGCGCAGGCGATCGCCGACCGCCAGGCGCGGCGGCTGTTCGAGGAGGTCGACCAGCGCCGCCGCGGCATGATGCTCGGTTTCCCCGCACAGCTGCGCAGCCTGCGCGCGCGGCTGATGCGCTTTGCCGAGGGCGCGTTCGTCGCGGGCGACGATGCGCCGGCGACGCTGCGCGGCTTCTACTTCACCAGCGGGATCCAGGAAGGCGCACCGCTCGACCGCATTCTCGCGGCGATGGGCGACGTCTACGAACAACCGGTGGGCGGCGGGATGGAGGTGCGCAGCCGCGCCTATTTCCTCAACCGCCTGCTCACCCAGGTCATGTTCCCCGAGGCGGGCCTGGTCGCCACCGACACCCGCGCGAAGACGCGGCGGCGCGCGCAGCTGATCGCCGCGCTCAGCGCGATCGGCATCGCCACCGCGCTGGTGCTCGCCGCCTGGGGGGTGAGCTACGCACGTAACCGCGCGTTCCAGGGCGAACTCGCCGACCGCACCGCCACCGCGGCGGCGCAGCTGCGCGACGCCGGCGTCGACCTGACCCAGGTGCGCGAGGACGATGCCGACCTGCGCGCTGCGCTGCCGGGGCTCGATACGCTGCGCGCCCTGCCGCGCGGCTATGCCGAACGGCGCAAGGGCGGCCCGGCGCTGACGATGACCTTCGGGCTCTATCAGCGCAGCCTCAGCCAGCAGGCGGAGGAAACCTATCGCGACGGACTCCGCCGCGTCCTGCTGCCGCGGCTGCTGCTGCGGCTGGAGGCGGTGATGCAGGCCGACGGCAGCGATCCGATGGCCCTCTACGAACCGCTCAAGGTCTATCTGATGCTGGGCCAGCAGGGGCCGATGGACGCCCGCGCGGTCAAGGCGTGGGTGGTCGGCGACTGGGCGACCGAACTCTACCCCGGCGCCGACAGCCAGGCGGAGCGCGCGGCGCTCACCCGCCACCTCGACGCGCTGCTCGAGGATCGCGACATGGCATCGGTGTGGCCGAACCGCCGTCCGCCGCTCGACGCACAGCTGGTGGCGGGCGCCCGCGCCGCGGTGCAGACGCTCAGCCTCGCCGACCGCGCCTACGCGGTGATGCGGCAGAAGGCGGCTTCGGCCGGCGCGCCGTGGGAGGCGGCCAACATCCTGTCGCAGGGCGACGTGCTCGCCTTCGCCTCGCCCGACGCCGTCGCGAACTACCAGATCCCCTATTTCTTCACGCGTGCGGGCTATGAGAAGACCTATCTGCCCGGGCTGGCGACCGTGCAGCAGGATCTCAAGCGCGACCTGTGGGTGCTGGGCGGTGCCGGCGAAGCGGGCGTGGGCGACGAGCTCGCCAACGTCCGGCCGGGCGTCGCCGGGCTTTATGCCAAGGACTATATCGCCGCCTGGGACGGGCTGATCGCGACGATGAAGCCGGGCGCCTATTTCCAGGATCCCGCGGCGTTCGGCGCACTCACCAAGAGCCCGTCGCCGCTCAAGCGCGCGCTGCAGGAGCTGCGCAAGAACACGATCTTCGAAGGCGGCGCCAAGGCGGGGCTGGAGCGGGCGACGCGCTATGGCCTCAACCGCTCGCGGATCGGCCGCGTCGCCAACGAGATCCGGCGCGACCGCGCGTCCGGGATCGACGCGGGCGACGAGATCACGACCTATTTCAACGCGCTGCACGAATATGTCGGCGAAGGCCGCGGCTCGGCCCCGATCGACGAGTTCATCGCCGGCATCAAGGCGGCGGGCCAGGCCGTGATCGCCGCCCAGTCGGTCGGCGGCGGCGGCGGGTCGGATGCGACTCAGGCAGCGATGGCGGCCGCGCTGGCCACCGTGAAGGCTTCGGCCGCCAGCGCGCCGCCGCAGCTCCAGTCTTTCGCGACCGAGGCGGCGGGTGGGGGCAGGGATGCGCAGACCCGCGCGGCGAGCGGCGCGGTGACCGACGCCTATGCCCAGACCGTGCTGCCGGCCTGTCGGGAGGTTGCCCAGGAGCACTACCCTTTCTTTGCGGGCGCGCCGGACGCGCCGATGGCTGAGACGCTCCGAGTGTTCGGCATGGGCGGCACGGTCGACGCCTTCGTGCAGCAGCGGCTGATGCCGATGATCGACACCGACGGCCCGGTATGGCGCTGGCGGGAGGGCGATCCGGTGGCGGGGGCACTCGACCCGTCCTCGCCCGAGGTGTTGGCCCGAACCGTCGAGCTGCGCGACCTGCTCGCCGGCGGCCTGCCGATCAAGGTGGCGGTGGCGAGCTTCGGCCAGGGGGTGGCGACTGTCGAGCTGTCGAGCGGCGGCACGCGCTATCGCTTCACGCCTGGCAGCAACCAGCCACGCCCGCTCCTGTGGTCGGCCAACGGTGGTCTGCCCGAAGCGTCGCTCGTGCTCTACGGCCCGAGCACGGGCACCGCGGCGCCCGCAGGCGACGCTCCGCCGGGACCCGAACTCACGCGGATCGAGGCCGAAGGCCCGTGGGCGCTGTTCCGGCTGATGGATCGCGCCGAGAAGCGCAACGCCGGCGAGCAGGCGATCCGCGCCGGCTTCGGCGACGGCGCGATGCGGACCACGCTCGCGATCGCGCTGCCCGGCAAGCGCAACCCGTTCAGCCGCGCCGGCGTCTGGTCCTTCCGCTGCCCGGGGACGCTATGAGCGCGCGGCTGTTCGGCAAGCTTCCGGCGCATGGCGACTTCGTCGCGCGCGGGCTTTCGTTCGCGGAACGCGACGCGCTCGACGCCTGGCTGTCGGCATCGCTGTCGGCGGCGCGCGAGACCTATGGCGACGCGTTCGAGGAGCGCTTCGATACGGCAGTGCCGTGGCAGTGCGAGGGCGAGGGGGTCGCCGGTGCGATCGCCGCGTCGCAGGACGCCGCCGGGCGCCGCTACCCGGTGCTGCTGCTGTGCGCGGGCGAGCCGCAAGCGGCGGCGCGGTGCGAGGACCTGCTCTACGCCGCGATCGGCGAGGGGTGGTCCGCCGACCGGCTGGCCGCGGAGACCGGCCCCGCGCCGACCGGCACCGCCTCGCTATGGCGGCAGGGGACGCGCGAGCGCACCGGCGCGGAGCCGGCCGACCTGCTGACGGCGATGCTGGCATGACCGGGGGGTGGCGCATCCACGCGGTCGCGGCGACGCATCCTGGACTGGTCCGGCGGATCAACGAGGACCGCTATTGCACGCGTGACGACGTCGGCCTGTGGGCGGTCGCCGACGGGATGGGCGGGCATGCGCACGGCGACTGGGCATCGAACGCGGTGGTGCAGGCGCTGGAGAGCGTGCTCGTGCCGCTCGATTTCCGCGCCGCGACGCAGACGGTCGCCGATGCGGTGCACAGCGCCAACCGCCGCGTCTTCGGCGAGGCGCAGCGTCGCGGCCAGCAGATGGGCTCGACCGTCGTCTCGCTGCTGGTCCAGGACGGCTGCTTCGCCGCACTGTGGGTCGGCGACAGCCGGGCCTATGTGCTGCGCGACGGGGACCTCCATCCGCTGACCCGCGACCACAGCCAGGTGCAGGAGATGGTCGACCGTGGGCTCATCACCGAGGCGGAGGCGCACAACCATCCGCGCGGCCATGTGCTCGCGCGTGCGATCGGCGTCGGCGCGCGGCTGGCGGTCGACGTCGTCACCGACGAGGTGGCGGCCGGCGACCTGTTCCTGCTGTGCAGCGACGGCCTCACCGGCATGCTCGACAACGCCGCGATCGCGCGCATTCTCGCCGAACCCTACCCGCAGGCGGCGCTCGACGCGCTGATCGCCGGGGCGCTGGCGGGCGGCGCGCCCGACAACGTCACCGCCATTCTGGTGGCGGTGCAGGAGGGGACGCAGCGCGCCCCGCTTTCGATGGGATCTGCTCTGTGACCGGCGACGACGACGAACCGCGCACGGTGTTCGCGCCGGGAGAGGGCGAACCGCCGGATCGCACCGTGTTCGAGGGCGCCGCGCCCGCGACCGGCGGCGCGGGGATCAAGCCGGGCGACGTTCTCAACCACATGTTCGGCGTGCGCCGCTTCCTGGCGCGCGGCGGCATGGGCGAAGTGTTCGAGGGTACGAACCTCGCCACCGACGAGCGGGTCGCGATCAAGGTGATGCTCCCCGCGCTGGCCGCCGATCCCAAGGTGATCGCGCTGTTCAAGCGCGAGGCGCAGACGCTCACCCGGCTGCACCACCAGGCGGTGGTGCAGTATCGCGTGCTGGCGATGGAGCCCGAACTGGGCGTGCTCTACATCGTCACCGAATATATCGATGGCACCAGCCTGTCGGACGTGCTCGCCTCGCTCCGACCCAGCGCTGCCGAACTCGGTCAGCTGCTGCGCCGGCTCGCCTCGGGCCTCGCCGCCGCGCATCGGCTGGGCGCGATCCATCGCGACGTCTCGCCCGACAACGTGCTGCTGAGCGGCGGCGAGCTCGACCGGGCCAAGCTGATCGACTTCGGCATCGCCAAGGACCTCGACCCCGGCACCGCGACGATCGTCGGCGACGGGTTCGCGGGCAAGCTCGGCTATGTCGCGCCCGAACAGCTCGGCGACTTCTCGCGGGCGCTGGGGCCGTGGACCGACGTGTACAGCCTGGGGCTGGTGATCCTGGCGGTGGCGCGCGGCGCCGACCTGGGGCTGGGCGGCACGCTGGTCGACGCGGTCGACAAGCGCCGCGCCGGGCTGGACCTGTCGCCGGTGCCGATCCCCTTGCGCGGGGTGGTCGAGCGGATGGTGCGCGCGGATCCCGCACAGCGCTTCCAGGACATGGACGCGGTGCTCGCCGCGCTACAGACGGCAGAGGCGCCGAGTGCCGCGCTGGCGCGGATCCCGCGCTGGGCGTTCGGAGCCGGCGGCGCGGCGCTGCTCCTGCTGCTGCTCGCCCTCTGGCTGCTGATGCCGCGGCAGGATGCCGACCGCCGAGCGGATGCGCCGGTCGTCGTCGCGAGCGATCCGGTGCGGCGGGCGCACAGCGTGATCGACGCCGCGCTACCCTCGGTCGGCTGCACCTGGCTCAACATCGTCGAGGTGGCGCCGCGTGCCGGCGGCATCGACGCCAAGCTCACCGGCGTCGCCGGCGATCCGGCGCAGGCGCAGCAGGAGATCTCGCGCGTGCTCGAGGCGCAGAAGCTGCCGCCGAGCCGGATCGATTTCGCGGAGGTGGCGTCGATCACCCAGAGCGGCTGTGCCGCGCTCGATGCCTACCGCCAGATCCGCGCGACCGGCCGCCCCCGGCTGAGCGTCGCCCAGCGCCAGTTCGAGATGCGGATGCAGCCCGAAGGCAAGGTCTACGCCGGCAAGATGGCGGCCAGCGCTGTGATCGGCATCGCGATCGACGATCCGAGCCTCGACTTCGCGCTCTTGGGGATTGATCCCTCGGGCAAGATCTGGTCGCTGATCGACAACCGCGCCGCCTTCGCCGAGGCGCTGCGAAACTCGAAGGACGGCGTTCCGATCCAGGACCTCGGCAATGACGGGTACCGGCTGCAGATCGATTTGGACCATCTCGGCTGGTCGGGGCTGCTGCTGGTGACCGGCAAGGGGCCGTTCGAACCCGCCGTGCTCGCCCCGCCACTCGGAAACCGCGGCGCCGACTGGCGCGACCGCATCGCCACGCTGGCAGGCGAGCGCGGCTGGCGCACCGAGATGATCTGGTTCCGCTCGGTCGAGGAGGGTCAGAAGTAGCCGGTTATCCTGCGGACCTTACCAACCGCGATATACCTATTCGTCTTCGACAAAGGGAATCCAAAGCAGAAGCTGAGGCAACGCTGACGAAGCTAGCTGTTTGATCCCACGGTTTGATGGTGCGATCCTTTCGTTGGAATGGAAGGAAGCCGTATGGGACAGCTACGTCACGGGAGCGCCACGACCACGCACGCCGTCCG